>JAQVCX010000149.1 GCA_028689545.1 Parabacteroides sp. | reverse complement strand
CGCTCTACATGATCACCGACGCCGAGAAGATGAAGGCGGAGCTCAAGAACCCCTACATCCTGATCACCGACAAGAAGATCTCCGCTTTGAACGAGATCCTGCCCATCCTGGAGGCGATCAACGCCACCGGGCGCAAGGACATCGTGCTGATCGCCGAGGACATCGAGGGCGAGGCGCTGCAGACGCTGATCATCAACAAGCTGCGCGGCATCTTGAACGTGCTGGCCATCAAGGCGCCGGGCTTCGGCGACCGGCGCAAGGAGATGCTCGCGGACATCGCGGCGGTGACCGGCGGCAAGGTGATCTCGGAAGAGACCGGCACCAAGCTGGAGAACGCCACCCTCGACATGCTGGGCACGGCCAAGCGGGTCATCTCGACCAAGGACGCGACCACCATCGTGGACGGGGCGGGCGCCAAGAAGGACATCCAGGCGCGCGTCGAGCAGTTGCGCCAGCAGCTGGAGGCCACCACTTCCAGCTTCGACAAGGAGAAGCTGAAGGAGCGCCTGGCCAAGCTGGCGGGCGGCGTCGCCGTCCTCAAGGTCGGCGCGGCCACCGAGGCGGAGCTCACCTATAAGAAGCACAAGGTGGAGGACGCGCTGGCGGCCACTAAGGCGGCCGTGGAAGAGGGGATCGTGGCCGGAGGCGGGACCGCGCTGGTGAAGGCGGGGGTGTCCGTGGCCAAGCGGTTCGAGAAGGGCGAGCTCAACCTCGACAAGCAGATGTTCGGCGACGAGGCGGCCGCCGGGGTGCGGATCCTCTTGCGCGCCCTGGAAGAACCTTTGCGCCAGATCGTCAGCAACGCGGGCAAGGAGGAAGGCGCGGTGATCGCGAACTTTATCAAGAACGACAAGGCCAGGTATTCCGGCTACAACGCGGTCAGCAACAAGACCGAAGCCGACATGGTCGCGGCCGGGATCATCGATCCGGTCAAGGTGACCCGCACCGCGCTCGAGAACGCGGTCTCGGTCTCGGCGATGCTGCTCACCACCGAAGTGGCGGTGACCGATTTGCCCAGCAAGAAGGAGTGCGAGTGCGGCCACGCCGCGGGCATGGGCGGCGGCATGGGCATGGGGATGTAAGTTTACGGATCGGACTGCCGCGGCGGTCCGATTTTTTTGTCCGCGAATTCCGCTGTCATTGCGAGGAGGCGGCTTGCCGCCGACGCGGCAATTCCGGAGGTCGGGCGTAGCCGTATTTCGGACTGTATGCAGCGATTATTCTGGGATTGCCGCGTCGCCTTGCTCCTCGCAATGACAGTCTTGCCCCTTGCCTTATGTTCCGGTTTGCCTTACAATGAGGCGTGCGATGAGCCTTCGTAGTTCAATGGATAGAATGTGGGTTTCCGGAACCCAAGATATAGGTCCGATTCCTGTCGAAGGCACATAATAAATACCCCAAACCGGGGTATTTTATTTTGCGTTATCGGAAAGGGGGCGGCTCGCTTCGCCGGAGCTTTAGCGAGGCGAGGGAACGGGAGTTCCCCGTGGCGGAAGTATTGAAACCGAGGGGTTTCAAAGCGCAGGCCGCAGGCCGAGCAGTCCGCTTCCTGTCGAAGACACGTGATAAAATATCCCAGCTCTGGCCAGTTTTTTGTTAGTCCTCTAAACCCCCGGCTTTAGTAATAAGTTATACGCCTATGAACCAACATAAGCGTACTATCCGTACGCTAATTCCTTTTACGATGTATTCTTGTTACGCCGAGAGGGTATTTCGTTTCCACCATCGGCCTGGACGAAATCATCATCAAGCGCTACGTCAGGCACCAGGATCATCACAACCAAGTCGATCAGTCATCGCTTTTCGACAAGCCCCAGCGCCGGCCTATGGTCCTGCCGGTGGTAATCGAGGCCTAAAGGCATATGTCATTGCGAGGCGTGAGCGACGCGAGCGACGCGGCAATCCCGGGATTGCCACGGCGCACCCGCTCCTCGCACTGACAGCCTACGATGTGGAAGTACCCCCCCCCGCTGACAGCCCGGCCATCCTCCGAGGGGGAACCCTCCAGGAAAAACGCAAGAAAATCTGAACTGTGCGCCGAACCTCAGGGGTCGGCGTCTTACTGTCTTGACGCCGGCCTCGTCCAAGCCACAATCCTTTGCTTCCATATATGATCTATTGTATAATTCAATCAATAGATTTCCTCAAAGATACTGCTTAATACTGTTAATCATGAAAATCATGCCAGCAAGAAGAGATGTTGATTCGATTATTCGCACTAATAACCTGAAGCTGACCAACCCTTCTTTTTACAAGCGTTCCGATCTTGGAGGGGGCTTTAAAAGCCTTCCTTCCAAAGCTCCTCGTAAAATTTCAACCTTCCAAAAATTGACCTCTTCCTACCTCATCATCACTATGTTCTTCCAGATAATAGCTGGAGTCTTTTTGTATTCTCCTGCTAGCAATGTGGAAGCAAGCTATAACGATTCCTGGTATGACGCTGCTTGGTCTTATCGCAAGTCTATCACTATTAATCGTGCTAAAGTATCTCATACTGATAACCCCAAAACCTATCTATCTGATTTCCCCGTATTAGTCTCTCTCATTGATGATGATCTCAAAGCTTCTGCCGGCAAGGTGAAAAAAGATGATGGCAGTGATATCATCTTCACCCTTCCCGACAAGACTCCATTAAACTACGAGATAGAGTCTTATGACAAAGACACGGGCAAACTGGTGGCATGGGTAAAGATACCTCAGCTTAATGATGCCAACAATGCTGCCGATACTGTTCTTTACATGTACTATGGCAACGCTTTAGCTTCTACTAATACTACGGTTAATATCCAAGGGGTATGGGACTCCAGCTTCAAGATGGTGCAGCATATGAACCAGGATCCGTCGGGGGCTGCTCCGCAGTTTATTAATTCTACCAGCAACGTCAATAACGGAACGTCTTCTGCTGGCATGGCTTCAAATGATCCCATATCGGGAGAAATAGGTGGAGCAAATAGTTTTGACGGAAAGGATGATCAGATAAGCTGTGGAAATAATAGCAGTTTGGACATTACAAGCGCAGTCACCATTACTTTATGGATAAAGAGAAGTGGTAATCAGGTTGCTTTTAGCAAAGTCATTGATAAGCATGGCGTTTCTTCTGGTTTTTTTATTCATTTTTTAGACGACAGCACTAATTCCTTAGCTTTTTCTTTTTATGACAGTATGGGAACTAGTCATAGTTCTATTATGAAATCAATAGATGATAATGTTTGGACAAATATAGCAGTTACTTTCGATGGTAATAATATTAATATTTATAAAAATGCTATAGGTAGCTCCGTTAGCTTTAATGGCAATATCTCGTCAACTACTAACTCTACTATTTTAGGAGGTAACAGCTTCAATACTCAATTTTTCTCCGGCTCCCTCGACGAAGTCCGCATCTCCTCTGTTGCCCGCTCTGCCGACTGGATCAAGACCGAATACAACAACCAATCTGATCCTTCTTCCTTCATCAAATCCTTGGGATCCGAAGAAAACAGATTCTCTCCCATCCTTTCCGAAATGATCCCCGTATCTACTCCTACCGATGACAGCACTCCCTCTTACGTCTTCTCTTCATCCAAGCCTGGCACCATTACCTACGGAGGAGACTGCTCGTCTTCGACAACTGCTGCTTCAATAGGAAACAACACTCTAGCCTTCAACCTTCTTTCAGCAGGACTTCATAACAACTGCACCATAAAGGTAACTGACGGATTGGGAAACCAAAGTAATACTCTAAATATATCTCCATTCACCATAAACACCAATCTCACCACTTACATTGTCCCTGCCATCTCTGACAACAAGATTCTTCCCAAATCAACTATAAGCGATTCTTACAAAGGAGACGTTATCTCTGCGCAAGCTGCTCCCGGGGAATACAAGTCTCTTAGCTTTGTGGTTAATTCCAATGTAAATCTAAGCTCATTACAGATAGAACCTTCTAATCTTCACAGCTTGAGCGGCAAGACCATTCCTGCAAGCGCCATAGACATAAAGGCGGTTAAGGTGTGGTATCAGGGAGGGTATACTTCTTCGAGCACTAAAGTAATCGGTAAATATCTTACTCCCGAACTTCTTTTAAAAGACGATTCTCTTGTGAGTGTAGATGAAGATAATTGGACTCGATATAATGCTTCCAACCCTAACGGAAAGAACTATCTGAAAGTGAGCGGCGCATATGTTGATATATCCACGGATGTTCAGGCTTCAGGCCAAACTATTATCCCCATCTCCTCCCGTCCCATTCAGGACTCTTCCACTCTCCAGTCCATAAACCTTCCCGCAGAATATAACAAACAGTTCTGGGTTACTCTTCATGTTCCCAATGATACAATGACAGGAAGTTATGACGGAAACATAATTATCAAAAACGGCAGCGATACCGTTAAGAATCTCAATCTTGATCTGAGAGTGTTGCCTATAAATCTATTAGAACCTAATGTTGAATACGGCATGCTCTATTCTTCTAGTATAGACGATAATAATGGCAGTATCTCTTCTGAGAACAAGACGATAGAACAATATACGGCAGAGCAAGAGGACATGTATATACATGGTATTAAAAATCCGATTATTGCCCAATTTGGCACAGATGAAGAATTACTCCAAATGCTATCCATTCGTCAGCATGTAGGTATGGATAATTCTAAAATTTATACCACGCGAAGTATTGTAAACATTGATG
Source organism: Parabacteroides sp. (assembly GCA_028689545.1). GTDB lineage: Bacteria > Bacteroidota > Bacteroidia > Bacteroidales > Tannerellaceae > Parabacteroides. Next base: position 1,355 of record JAQVCX010000149.1, on the reverse strand, counting down.
AATTTTCTTATTATAAAAATTTGATGTTTCCTTATGGCGTAGACGAATTGTATAAATATGGTCCTGATGAAACGGACTTGAATACTTTATCGTATAGATCCCAAATCAATGCTGAGCATAATGTTGGAGGGAAGCATTTTTGCTCTGAATATATTTATTCCTATGCGGACTCCGTAGCAGATATTTTGGATTTGCTCATAGCAGGCGGTTTATGGCCTAATGTAGCCGCTAAATATCATAGTTATGGGCATAAAGTTTATTTGTACAATAATCCTCAAACTGTCCCCGAATACCCCTATACTTTCCGCAAGAATTACGGCCTTTCTCTCTGGCAGGTCGATTATGACGGAGCTATGGATTTTGCCTATCAGTTTTCGATGGGTGATATTTGGAATGATTTTGATCATGCCGATCGCGATCATAATTTTACTTATCCCACCGCCAATGGCGTCATAGACACTGTCCAATGGGAAGGTTTTCGAGAAGGTATAAACGATATGCGCTATCTGACAACTCTCCAAAACGCCATAACCGTCGCCAAGAACAGCAATCCCGACAATACCACTGCAACCGAAGCCGAGAACTACCTTACAAACCTCAAATCTTCCGATCTTGTCAATCAAGATCTCAGTGCTGTACGCTCCCGAATGACAGACTATATCCTCGCACTCCAATCCTCGTCTTATTCCCTTACAGTAAACAACGGCACAGGATCAGATTTCTATCAGAAAGACAGCAGAATAACTATTTCTGCCGATACTGTTCCTGGCATGTCATTCGACAAATGGACAGGTGACACTCATTACGTATCTGATATGAACTCTGCTACCACCGCTGTTATCATGCCTGCCCATGCCGTTACTCTTATCGCCACTTACAAGAATGATGCTCTTTGGTATGATGACAGTTATCATTATCGTAAAAGTATAACGATAGATCACAATAAAGTGGCAAACGTCAATCAGTCAAATTTTCCCATCCTTGTTTCGTTAACAGACAATGACTTGAAATTAGTTGACAATGGCGGCAAGGTACAAAAGGAAGAGGGATCGGACATTATCTTTACTCTTCCGGATAAAACCCCGTTAAGCTACGAAATAGAATCCTACGACAAGACTACCGGTTCCCTTATCGCCTGGGTGAAGATACCCAATCTTTCACATTTGCAAAATACCAGCATCTACATGTATTACGGCAACAGCTCTGCCACGGCGAATACTGTAGCTATTATCCAAGGGGTATGGGACTCCAGCTTCAAGATGGTGCAGCATATGAACCAGGATCCGTCGGGGGCTGCTCCGCAGTTTATTAATTCTACCAGCAACGTCAATAACGGAACGTCTTCTGCTGGCATG
>JAQVCX010000148.1 GCA_028689545.1 Parabacteroides sp. | reverse complement strand
GTACTTGTTTTGCCGAGATGGGCATAAACGTCACTTGTGTGGACGTGAACGAGCAGAAGATCCAATCCTTACTTGATGGGGAGATCCCCATCTATGAGCCGGGATTGGAAGATATGGTGAAGAAGAACGTAGCGGCTGGCCGTATGCGTTTTACCACGGATCTGACTACTTGCTTGGACGACGTGGAAGTTGTTTTCTCTGCGGTGGGTACGCCTCCCGACGAGGATGGCTCGGCCGACTTGAAATATGTGTTGGCGGTAGCGAAGACCTTTGGCCAGCATGTGAAGAAATATACCATCTTGGTGACCAAATCGACGGTTCCCGTGGGTACGGCACAAAAGGTGAAGGCCGCTATCCAAGCGGAGTTAGATAAACGAGGCGAGCAGGTCGAGTTTGACGTGGCCTCCAATCCGGAGTTCCTAAAGGAGGGAGCCGCTATCAAGGATTTTATGACTCCCGACCGGGTAGTCGTTGGTACGGAAAGCGATCGTGCCCGCAAGATTATGTCAAGACTCTACAAACCTTTTATGCAGAGTGGTGAACGGATGATTTTTACCGATATACCCTCTGCGGAGATGATTAAATATGCCGCCAACTCGATGTTGGCCACCCGTATCTCCTTTATGAACGACATCGCCAACCTATGCGAGTTGGTCGGGGCCGACGTGAATATGGTGCGCAAAGGCATAGGCTCTGATACTCGTATCGGAAAGAAATTCCTCTATGCCGGATGTGGCTATGGAGGTAGTTGTTTCCCGAAGGATGTGAAGGCTCTGATCAAAACCGCCGAGCAGAATGGCTATCCGATGCAAGTATTGCAAGCGGTAGAGGCTGTGAACGAGCGTCAGAAATCCATCCTTTTTGAAAAACTATTGAAACACTTCGGAGGAGATCTTCAAGGCAAGACGATCGCCATGTGGGGCTTGGCCTTCAAGCCGGAGACGGACGATATGCGGGAGGCTCCCGCCTTGGTATTGATCGAGAAGATCTGCCAAGCCGGTGCTACGGTGCGAGTGTACGACCCGGTTGCCATGCCGGAATGTAAACGTCGCATTGGTGACCAGGTGATTTATTGCAAGGATATGTATGAGGCAACGCTCGACGCGGATGCGTTGTTGCTGGTGACCGAGTGGAAAGAGTTCCGCATGCCGAGCCTGACGGCGTTGAGCCGGATCATGGCAGGTAAGGTCGTGATCGATGGCCGCAACATCTATGATGCGGAGGAGATGAATGAGAATGGTTTCGCTTATTATAAAATTGGATAAGAAGATACGATGAGAGTGTTAGTAACCGGAGCGGCAGGCTTCATTGGTTTTCATACCGTGAAGCGCCTGCTGGAACGGGGCGACGAGGTGGTAGGCTTGGATAATATCAACGACTACTACGATGTGAACCTCAAATACGGGCGATTGGCGGAGACCGGGATCAACCGGGAGGTGGTGGATTGGTATAAGTTCACGCAAAGTGATCGCTATCCCCACTACCGCTTTATCCGTATGAATCTGGAGGATACGCAGGCTATGCGGATGCTGTTCGCTAACGAGGGGTTCGATAAGGTGATTAACTTAGCTGCTCAAGCGGGTGTGCGTTATTCCATCACTAACCCGCAGGCTTATGTAAGCAGTAATTTGGATGGCTTCCTGAATATCTTGGAGGGATGCCGCCATCATCAGATAAAGCATCTAGTCTACGCTTCTAGCAGTAGCGTGTACGGATTGAATGGCAAGGTACCCTTCTCTGAACATGATAGCATTGCTCACCCGGTGAGTCTCTATGCCGCCACAAAGAAGAGTAACGAGCTAATGGCGCATACTTACAGCCATCTGTACGGTATTCCTTCAACAGGATTGCGTTTCTTTACGGTCTATGGCCCGTGGGGGCGACCTGATATGTCTCCCTTCTTATTCACGAATGCGATCTTGGCCGGCCGTCCGATCAAGGTCTTTAACCATGGCGATATGCTGCGCGATTTCACCTATGTGGATGACATCGTGGAGGGAGTGATCCGGGTCTTGGATCATACGGCTGCACCTAATCCTGCATGGGAAGCGCAGACACCCGATCCGGCTACATCAACGGCACCCTATCGGGTTTATAATATAGGCAATTCCCAACCCGTCAAGTTGATGGATTTTATTGCTGCTATTGAAACCGCTTGTGGACATGAGGCAAAGAAAGAATTTCTTCCCATGCAACCTGGCGATGTCTATCAGACGAATGCGGATACTACTCTGCTACAAACAGAGATGGGGTACAAGCCTTGTACGCCTATAGAGGAAGGGGTGAGGAAGACGGTGGAGTGGTATAAGGGGTTTGTAGAATGAAATGAAAATTGTATCTAAATCATGACTACAATTGAAGTATATAATCAGTGGCGTTCTTCGTTGAACGCCCCAGATGATAGCATATTCTATTATCATCCCTCTTTAGACCGTATCATCTTGGGGTGTGCTATGTATCAAATAGCTTCTCGTCCATTGATGAGCAAGTTGGGCAAGGCAGAATCACTTACGGTTATCAATATCTATATTAATGACACTATTACTGCATGGATAGATGAAGATGGCGAGGCTTTTGACTCTACGTTTGGTGGCTTAATGACACTTATGCAAGCCTTCTTTATAAGCAGTCAAGCTATGATAAAACGATATCCAGCCAAAAAGAAGATTATCAATTTACTCCAAAGCACTTTTGCCTATTGGGTTCCAATAGCAGGCGATATCAACGAAGAACGTGCAGACGAGTTACTTGACAGTGTTGAAACCGACGGCCAACGCATCTTCTCTGATAAGATTAGCAAGTTGGTGGAACGTATTCAGCCTATAGTGGCTCGAGAAGGCATAGATATGGATATGATGTTAGGCCTATCCTTGATTGAAAACCCTAAATAATACACATCGATTATATGGCAAAACATCTTGTAATTATGGCTGGTGGTATTGGTAGTCGCTTTTGGCCTATGAGTACTCCAGAACAGCCAAAACAGTTTATTGATATAATAGGCTGCGGGCGTACTATGATTCAGCAGACGTTCGACCGTTTCTGCGGTGTCATAGATATTGACCATGTTTGGGTAGTAACTAGTAAAAATTACAAGCGATTTGTAATAGAACAGCTAGCGGGTATTAACACACAACATATACTACTTGAACCTTGCATGCGTAATACAGCTCCATGTATAGCATATGTAAGTTGGAAAATTCAACAAGAAGATTCTGAGGCTCTTGTTGTGGTGGCCCCATCCGATCATCTGGTTCTTAATGTGAATGAATTCCAAAATAACATCAAAAAGGGATTTGATTTCATATCACAAGGTGACAGTATCCTCACTTTAGGCATGCAACCCACTCGACCAGACATAGGTTATGGCTATATAGAGGAAGGTTTGCCTGTAGGTTTAGAGGGCAATGGAATTTATCAGGTTGCGTCTTTTCGCGAGAAGCCTGATTTGAAAACTGCAATAGGGTATTTGCAGCGGGGTGGTTTTACATGGAACAGTGGCATGTTTATGTGGAGAGTGACTACTATTATTAGTGAGTTACGACAGTATGTTCCACGGATTGCTAGCGTGATGGACGAAATACAACCAACGATGTTCACTCCTGAAGAACAGGAAAAGGTTAACGATTTGTTTCCTACTTGTGAGAAGATATCTATTGATTATGCCGTTATGGAGAAAACGAAGAAGAGCTATGTGTTACCCGCGGAATTTGGTTGGAGTGATCTTGGTACATGGGGCAGTCTTTATGCTCTTACTCCTCACGACGATACCAATAATGCCGTTATCGGCAATCTTGTCAAGCTTATTGACTGCGAAGGAAATATGGTTAAGGTTCCCTCAGATAAAAAGGTTGTTGTGCAAGGACTCGAAAATTGCATTATAACAGAGCATAATGATGTCTTACTGATCTGTCAATTAAATGATGAACAGAGGATTAAAGAATGGAACAATTAAAACAATTTTAAAAATATAATAAAATACTATATTGGGAATGAATAACAAGGTAGCATTAATTACAGGCGTAACAGGACAGGACGGATCTTATTTGAGTGAGTTCTTACTTGATAAAGGTTATCAGGTGCACGGAATCATTCGTCGTTCTTCGGTAGATTTCCGTGAACGTATCGCACACTTGGAGGGTAAGCCTGGTTTTCACCTTCATTATGGAGATCTTGGCGATTCCATGTCTTTGGTGAAAGTAGTGGGGGCTATTCGACCTACAGAAATATATAACTTAGCTGCTCAGAGTCATGTGCAGGTAAGTTTCGATTCCCCGGAATTTACAGCCGACGTTGATGCAACGGGAGTGCTTCGCGTGTTGGAGGCTGTTCGTGCATGCGGCTTGGAAAAAACCTGTCGTGTTTACCAGGCATCCACATCCGAACTTTATGGTAAGGTTGAGGAAGTCCCTCAGAATGAAAATACACCATTCCATCCCTATTCTCCCTATGCCGTGGCGAAGCTTTACGGCTTTTGGATTGTCAAGGAATATCGTGAAGCCTATAACATGTTCTGCTGCTCTGGTATTTTGTTCAATCACGAGTCAGAACGTAGAGGCGAAACTTTCGTGACAAGAAAAATCACCCTTGCTGCCGCACGTATAGCACAAGGCAAACAAGATAAGCTCTTCCTCGGAAATTTGGGCTCGCTCCGTGACTGGGGATATGCCAAAGACTATGTAGAGTGCATGTGGCTCATCCTGCAGAACGACAAGCCTGAGGATTTCGTAATCGCTACAGGTATTCAACATTCTGTACGTGAATTTACACAACTTGCTTTTCAGCATGTAGGCATTGAACTCGAATTCAAGGGCGAAGACATGAACGAGAAGGGCTACGATAAGGCTACAGGTAAATGTTTGATAGAAGTATCACCTGACTTTTACCGTCCGACAGACGTAGTAAACCTTTGGGGTGACCCAACCAAGGCTAAAGCCAAATTGGGTTGGAATCCCAATAAGACAAGTTTCGAAGAATTAGTGAAACTTATGGTAGACAGTGATATGACAAAAGTGGCTGTTGAAAGAGAAGGAGAACGAGTACGTACAAACTTGGCAGCTTACCTTGAAAAAGGAATAGTAAAATAAGATTATGCTAGATAAAAACAGTAAGATATTTGTTTGTGGCCATCATGGCTTGGTAGGTTTCGCTATTTGGAACAACCTGAAGTCGCGTGGCTATAACAACCTGGTCGGACGAAGTCATAAGGAGCTTGATCTGACCGATCAATATGCCGTCAAAAAGTTCTTTGACGAAGAACGTCCCGATGCAGTCGTATTGGCTGCGGCACATGTGGGTGGAATTATGGCCAATTCATTGTATCGTGCTGATTTCATCATGGAAAACATGAAGATTCAGTGCAATGTAATTGGTGAAGCTTATAAGCATGGTGTGCAGAAATTGCTTTTCTTAGGTAGTACTTGTATCTACCCGAAGAATGCACCGCAACCGATGAAGGAAGAGTACCTGCTTACCTCGCCATTGGAATATACCAATGAGGAGTATGCCATCGCCAAGATAGCCGGTTTGAAGATGTGCGAGAGCTACAACTTGCAATATGGTACAAATTATATTGCTGTGATGCCTACCAATCTTTATGGTCCGAATGATAATTTCCATCTTGAGAATAGTCATGTCATGCCTGCCATGATGCGTAAGATCTATCTTTCCAAGTTGTTGAACGAGGGCAATTGGGAAGCTATCCGTACGGATATGAATAAACGTTCGGTAGAAGGTGTGAATGGTCAGGCTACCGAAGAAGCTATCAAGACTGTCTTAGCTAAGTATGGCATAGAATCCAATAAAGTAACCCTATGGGGCACAGGAACGCCACTTCGTGAATTTCTGTGGAGCGAAGAAATGGCTGATGCCTCAGTATACGTCCTTCTGAATGTCAATTTTAGTGATATTATCGGTATTGATAAATACTCATCTGTTCATTATGGACAGTCAACCGAAGGTTCAACAGATAGAAATACCAATGCCGGGCGTGGTGGAGCGATTCCATCGTTAGGAGAAATCCGCAACTGCCATATCAATGTAGGTACAGGTAAGGAATTGACTAT
>JAQVCX010000036.1 GCA_028689545.1 Parabacteroides sp. | reverse complement strand
TGAAGTTCGTGGCACCTACCGTAGAATAGAACTTTTGCGCATCAAACGTAACGCCCTCGAATACTACGTTGCCATTGTCGCGAGCCGCTCCGGAACGCTCGGATACGCCCCAACCGTCCAAGGTAGCCTCAGTCATGGACATTACATGGCCACCGATCTTGGCATCGATCAAGAAAGACAAGCTCAAATCCTTATAGCGGAAGGTATTGGTCCAGCCCAAGTTCACCTTGGCATTCATATCGCCAATGTACTTCAAGTCCTTGATGCCATCACCGCCCAGCTGAGGAGCGCCTTCCGATACGGTCGGTTTGCCATTATCGTCTCTAGCGATCTGACGGACATACAAGTCGCCGTAATGACCCCCTTCTTTCAGGATCATCTTCGCTCCACCATAGTCTGCCAGCACCAAACCGTCGGGTAACTCATCCACCAACTCGATGATCTTACTATCATTATAAGAGAAATTAAAGTTCGTGCTCCAGCTAAAGTTCTCAGTAAATGGGTTGAACCAACCTAGGCTTACCTCAAAACCTTGGTTCTCCACGTTACCCGCGTTTACATACCGATTTCTCAAACCCGTCTCCCAAGGAGCGGAGATAGAGAAGAACTGGTTCTTCGTATTCGTCTTATAATACGTCAAGTTCACGTTGAAACGATTCTGGAAGAACGTACCGTCAAAACCGACCTCCAAGGAGTTCGTTTTCTCCGGTTTCAACGTCTTGAACGGGGCCTTATCCGGAGGAGTCAAAGAGCCTTGATCCTTCAAGGTATAACGTAAGTTAGACATGAACACCGGCACATCGTTACCTACCACGGAGTAAGAAGCGCGGAACTTGAACAAATCCACGTTCTTGCCGAAGTTCACGAACTTATCCAACAAGAGGCTCGCGCCGACAGACGGATAGAAGAAAGATACGCCATCCGTATAAGCCAAGGCGGACGACCAGTCGTTACGAGCGGTCACGTCTACAAACACAGCCTCCTTATAACCGAACTGAGCGGTAGCGAATATAGAGTTAAGACGTTTCTCCTTCAAGGATTCCGTCGTTGTCATACGATAATAGTTAGCGGGATTGAAAACGTTCGGGTAATAAGCACCGGAGTTGACCTTTCCGTCTACGACCGAGAACTTAGAGTCGCCCCAACCAATCAAATCCACGCTTGATCCGGTTGTTTTCGTAAAGCTACCACCAGCGGTTACAGACAAGGAGTAGGTATCATTCCACGTATTATTGTAGCTTGCCAACAAGTCGCCATACATCTGTTCGCTAAAGATACGGGAATCTTTCATGGTACCCAGTTGATTACGGCCTCCCGTGCTGGAAGCGTATTCATTATAGATCCACTTCTCATCGCCACGCTCATAACGCAAACGTCCGGTGACGGCCAGGCCCTCTATGATCTGGTACTTAATGCTACCACCAAACTCATACCGATTACGATCGGACACCGGTCTCTGGCGATTCAGCATCCAATACGGGTTGGAGTATTGCTCTTGTTTGGTATTAGTCCAGTTCTGAACGTTCGTGTTCAACGTCGGATCATATACCTCGTAGTTAGCCTTGTAATCATCCCAGTTCTCGCCTCTCGGGAACAAATAGGCACCGGTAAGCGGGTTGCCCAAGAAACCGGAAGCGGATTGATTCTCGATATGCTGGTTGTTATAACGTGCGCTAGCGTCTACATGCACCTTCTTCCACAAGTCGAACCCGACTTTTGCCAGCAAGTTATGGCTCATGTATTTATTCTCGGGAACGACTCCTTTGGAAGCGACATTCGCATACGAGAAATAAGACTGGATATTCTCGTTGCCACCCGCCAACGAGATAGAGTTGTTGGCCGTAAAGCCCGGACGATAGAAATCGGAAGCGTAATTAGAAGCTGGCGAAGACAACTTGTTTCCCCAGCTAAAAGTACCCTCGTTGCTAACGCCATAATTATCTTGGAATTTAGGCAACGACATCACCGTCTCCACCGTAGTATTGCTGGACACGTTGATCGCTACCTTACCGGCTTGCGCTGATTTCGTCGTGATCATGATCGCGCCATTGGCAGCTACCGCTCCATACAAGGCAGCGGCAGAAGCGCCCTTCAGCAAGGTGATCTGCGCGATATCATCCGGATTGACCGTAGACATGGCATCACCGCCATCACGTCCGCCACCATAATTACTATTCACTTGGGAGTCCGATACGTTCATCATCATAGGCACTCCATCCACTACAACCAGCGGCTGGTTACTACCATTGATTGATTTATTACCACGGAACAAGATCTTGGAGGCACCACCGGCACCCGTTGAGTTCGGGGTAATCTGCAAACCGGCGCTCTTACCTTGCAAAGAGTTGATCATGTTGACGTTCTTGATCTCATTCAAGTCCTTACCGCCAACGGTCTGAGCCGCATAAGCCAATGTCTTCGACTCGCGCTTGATACCCATCGCCGTTACGACCACCTCACCCAAGACCTCCGCATCTGAAACCATCGATACATTGATTTTAGCACGACCATTAATAGGCTCCTCAATGGTCTTCATACTTAAATAAGAGAATACCAAAACGGCATCGCTTTCAGCCTCTATGGTATATTTACCATCAAAGTCGGTAATAGTACCATTATTCGTACCTTTCACCAACACATTCACACCCGTTAGCGGCTCATTCAATTCCTTGTCTATAACGACACCGCTAATCGTCATTTTCTGTGCATATCCTGTCACGCACAGAAAAAACGCTAATAATAAGATAAATGACTTTCTCATGAAAAATCGTTTTTGATTTAAATGAATCAACATTTGTGTTTTCTCTAATTTCCACATGGGGTTTAGGAAGTGATCTCACCTCCTTCTCAGTTTCTAGGACATAGGCATCTCTCTTTTTGTTTAAAATTACTATTACAAACGATCAATCTCTCTCTCTTTAAAATAAAACGGCATGTTTCTTAAAAAAATAATTATATAGTTTTATTGAAACTATATATATTTTTCAGCTTTCAGGGAGCAAATATACATATAATAACTATACAAGCAAGTAAAAACACCCTGATAGTCTACTAGGACCTCACTTTTACAGGTGTATGCGCTAACATTTTGCTATTTTAATATATTTTTAACCAATATACATTATTGATTAAATTTAATTCCAATAAAAGAGATTATAAAAAAGTCTTTATGAGATCTTCGCGTCGCAGGGAAGCCAAGCCCAGAAGAAGGAGCCTTTACCTTCCTGGCTTTGGACACCGATCTTTCCTCCCATTTTGTCGGTAATGGCCTTACAGATGGAAAGGCCCAGTCCTGTACCTTGCGCGAAAGTGTCTAACTTTTCGAACCGATGGAAGACACGGGGTAAGTTCTTCTCAGAAATGCCGATACCTTCATCTTTTACATATATCTTTATGCCTCCATTCTCATATTCATATCCCATTAATATGTCTCCTTCCGGCGTGTACTTAATCGCGTTGGTCACAAAGTTGATTACGATCTGTAGCACCCTGCTTTTATCCTGCTTTACGATACAAGTCTGGTAAGGGTTCCGCACGGTAAGTTTCACCTTTGGAGAAGTACATTTTAGGCGTAAGGTAGTAGCTGTTTCCTCGAACGCCTGTGCAAGATCAAATTCCACGGGTGTTAGTTTCACGGAGCCGGCTTCCAGCTTCGACATATCGAGTATATCGTTGATCAGGCGCAGCAACAATTCGTTGTTGTGTTTAATAATGGTTAGGAACTCGGCCTGCTCGGCTTTGTCATTGGTCTCATACAGGAGCTCAGAGAATCCGACAATGGCGTTGAGCGGAGTGCGTATCTCATGGCTCATGCTGGCAAGAAAGAGGGATTTGAGCCGATCGGATTCTTCCGCATTCATCTTTTCCTGTCGTAACTCGATCAAGTCGGTATTGTTCTTCTTGAATCCTACGTACTTGATCACTTTCCCCTCCTGATCGGTCTTGAAGGGGACTCCCGATAGGGTATAATAGCACCATTTATCGTTGCCGGGCTCTTTACTCCTCACATTTACTGAAAAAGATTCATCGCGTCGCTCCGCCAGGAGTGTCTCTACCGGAATCACTTTTTCCAGATCATCGGGATGGAGCATGACTTGGTAATCATCCAAGGTTAATTTCCGGTTGGAATCGTAGCCGGCAATCGGCTCGTTTATGGTGAAGAACTCTTTCGTGATCGGATCGTATTCCCAATAAGCTAGGTTGGAAGTACGTATGGCGTACTCCGTTTTACTGATGTTTTCATTCAGTTGCTCTTCATAAATATATTTCGAGGTTATATCATTTATTATAATAATGATCTTTTCGACATTCTTATTCGGGCCTTTTACATATCTGACTTTTGCTTCCAAGAATAGTACCGATTTAGTATTATCCGTGTCGAAATATTTTTCTTTCTCGACTTGGGCCAAGTCATATTTAAGGACCGCGTAGATATCTTCTCCCCGACGTATTTCCTCCTTCATCTTATCAGGGATTATGGGATCCTCGAATATGGAGATATGTTTGGCTTTGTGGGCTTCGATATCCACTACCCCAAACATCGTATAGGTACTTTCGTTGACGTAGACCTGCCGTCCGTCCTTGTCGTATACGGCTACAGATACCGGGATATTGTTTAGTATCGAGTTGCTTTCCTGGTATAATTTGAGATATTGTTTCGCGGTTATCTCCAACCTCTTTTTCGCTTTTCTCACCATTCGCCTCAATATGAGAATGAACAAGAAGGCAATGATTATTATCCCGCTTGAAATGGCGATACCGAGGTATAGCCATTTCAGACGTTCACTCTTTATTCTTTCCGTGCTGAGCCATTTATTGTACAGCCGGTCGTATATGCCGTTCATTTTCAGTTTCCCTATCGCCACGTCTATCTGGCTCAATAACCGGGGATCTTTTCCGGCAAAACAAAACTCTTGGGGCGGTATGCCGATATCGATAATATCCAGATTCTTACTATCGCTTTTTTCGATGGCTATGCGTGCCGCATCTCGGCAAAACAGGGCGACATCCCCTTCGCCGTTCTCCAGCATTTCTATTCCATCGATCAGGTTGTCTACCAAAAGGAGGTTTTTCTCATATCCCTGTTTCATTAATTGCTCGTATGAGATATCGCCTTTCTGGACAATGATCTTTTTATCCTTCAAGGAGTTCCGGTCCGTGATGCTATGATCTCCTTTCCGGCAGACAGCGTTTATATATACCAAGCTGTGGGTGATACCGAAGTTATATTTTGCCGCTCTCTCGTCGGTGTACATCATGGTGGGTACGATATCTATTTCACCACGCTCGAATTCCTCTATGACTGTGCCCCAATTATCGAGTATTATCTCATAGGGAAGATCCAGCTCTCGCATAATAGCTTTTGTCATCTCCACATTAAATCCGTCCGCTTCTCCCCGGTCATTAATAAAGGTATAAGGAGGGTAATCTTTATCCGCCTTGATGATGATCTTGGGCGACGAGACTATGGCAGCGGCCGGAAAGGAACCGAAACAGGTTAAAGCAAGTAGTATTGCCAAGGTGTATTGTTTGAGTAGATGTGCCATCTTTTGATATATTTAGTATAGTTGTTACATTTTACCTCCGTGAACACTGGATATCGATTTCCTCAACTTGTCCCTACATTCTACTGTTTGCCGGATTTCACCTCGCAGGGAAACCAAGCCCAGAACGTGGAGCCTTTGCCGACAGCGCTTTCAAATCCTATTTCCCCTTTGTAGGTTTCTACGATCGTTTTACTGATTGAAAGGCCCAGCCCGGTACCTTGGGCAAATTGGTCGAGTTTCTCAAAACGGACGAAGACGTAGGGCTTTTTACAGTCGTCAATACCGATTCCGGTATCGGTAACAGATAGGCGCAGACCGCCTTTCGCCGGCAACTCATAGCCGACCCGTATCGAGCCGGAAGGGGTGTATTTAATCGCGTTGGTGATAAAATTACCGATCACTTGCAGCAAGCGGTCGCGATCGATGTAGGCTCTGGAATCCCCCTCCTCCGGTGTTTCCAGAATCAATTCGACCTCGCTATTCCGAAGACGTTCTTTGTACGTTATTGCAGCGTCTTTGAAAAGCGCGGGAAGGTTTACCCAAGTAGGTTTGAACTGAACAAATCCAGCTTCGAGCTTGGAGAGGTCGAGTATGTCGCTAATCAGTTTGAGCAAGAGATCGTTGTTGTGGGTAATGATATTGGTATATATTTTTTTATCCTCCGGATCGTCGGTTTCGCTCAGTAGTTGCGAGAACCCGACGATGGCGTTGAGCGGTGTACGTATCTCATGGCTCATATTGGCAAGAAAGATACTTTTCAGTTGATCGGAACGTTCGGCAGCGGCTAAGTCGCGCAACATCCTTTTATTTTCGGTGATGTTTTGCATATAACCGATAGCCTGCAAGGGGACTCCGGTGTCCGGGTCTTTTTCTTCTATGGAAACCAGAACATCGAAGGTTTGGGTGAACTTGCCGTTAACGTCGAAACGTATCTCTTGTTGCACTTCTTCTTTCTGCCCCTTCAAAAGGTTCATTGCTTCGACCATCATCTTTCCACGATCATTAGGATGTAAGCAGTCAATCACCTCATTCAAGGTCATGCCTTCCTGTGTTTGCCGGAAGATTTCAACCTGTTGTGTTCGGTTTTCGGGGGGGATCGTTATTAGATTCTTTTGCATATCCCACTTTAAAGGGATGATTTCACCGATTTCGAGTATTTGTTTGATTTGCAAGTTCTTCTCAACCAGTATCCGGTTTAGTTCCACCCATTTGGTATTGTTACGGCGGTAGCCTACGTATTTGGTAACTTTCCCCTCATCCGTGCTCTCGAAAGGCCTTCCGGCAATCGTACAGTATTCCCATTCTCCGCTATTCCCGTATCGGATACGTGTATCGAAAGAGAAAGAATAGTTCTCACCCAGGCGCATACAGTTCAAGGTCGTTACCACGTCTTTTGCCTTCAAGTCAACTGGATGCATGGCCAGCTGATAGTCATCGAGTGTCAGCGGGATAGAGGGATCCAAGTGATTCAGCGGTTCGTTGTACGCCTTAAACAACCCTGTTCGCACATCAAATTCCCAAAGTACGAGGGACGAGTTCTGTATGATAAAATTGGTGCGTTTTATCTCCTTATTCAGTTCTTGCTGGGTTTCCAAGGTCTTATCGTAAAGCTTGTGTATCTCCGCGTTCATCTGCTCGATCTTCTTTTCCTTTTGGATACGTTTGTCGATGTTGTATATCCCGTTTACGATACGGATTACTTTGCCGTTTTTATCTTTTATGCTTCTGAACGAGCAGTCGTAATAGTTATATTTTGAGCTTGAAGCCCGTAATATGCGGAAGACTTCGACCGCGAAATCCGTTTCTCCGGTTGAAAGTCTCTTGTAAAGTTCGAGCGCACGTTCAAGATCATCCGGATGTATATGGCGCTCGAACAGTTGTTCGACAGGGAGTTTGGATTTCTTAAACTCACCGATATCATAGGTATAAAGCTCTTTTTCAGGAAGGGTAAAGTAGGAGAAGTGCATTTTACCGACCTGAACGGCCAAGCCCAACATCTCGAACGTGTTTTTCTGCTGATTCCTTGAGGAAGTGAGCTTCTGACGCTCATATCGCACCCTTCTTTTCAGTCGTCTTACAATAAATAGGATTATAATGAGCAGGATTGCCAGTCCACATATAAGATAATGATATTGACGGAGGATACTCTTGTCTTCATATATACCAAACCATTTGTTGTATATTTTGTCGTAAGTGCCGTTGTCTTTCAATCGGGTTATGGAGCTATTGAGGTCGTGTATGAGCGTATTGCCTTTGATGGTCGTGAAGCTATAGCTTTGTGGTTCGATATCCAGGTTACGAATCTCAAGGTTCTGAAGATCATCCTTCATTATAATATAGCGAGCTAGGCTGTTTCCACAAATGGCAGCATCGTATTTGCCGGCATTGACAAGGTGGAGCGCCTCATCCATATTATTGAATGGATGGATGAGGCAGGTCGAGCCAGCCTCTTTAAGCATTTCTTCCATGACTTCTCCTTTTTGCAAGGCGATATTACGCCCCTCAAGGTCTGCCAAGCTACGGATAGTCGATTTCTTCCGGCAGATGATACTAGGATAGATATAGCTATGAGGCAACGTGAAACTGAAGTCCTTGCCACGAAGTTCCGAATGGCACAGCCCGGTAAGTATATCCGCTTGATTGTTTCGGATAGCCTCTAGCGCATCCATAAAATCGAGAAGCTCAAGCGTATATTCGCGTCCCATATCATCCATCACTGCTTTTATCAGTTCTACGACGAATCCGGAAGGCTCGTTGTTCTCGTCCAGGAATTCGTAAGGGGGATACATACGGTCACCTACAATATGAACGATAGCCGTATCCGAGTTTATACCTTTGGCATATATTGGAAATACTGTCAGATAGATTATAAAAAATAGTATTAGGTTTATTATTTTCATGTCTATAATGCTAAATATATAGTAAAGGCAAATATAGCATATTTATTTTGCACGAACAACAAAAAGAGCCTTGATTCAAGGCCGCCACACCAACTTTTCTTTATCGACCCTTTAAGTTCCCGAATTAAAAACCCGGGCAACCACATCAAATTTAATCCTTAAAAAACACAAGAAGTCCCATATATTGGAGTTATGGCTTACCTGCCTGATAATTAGCAGATAACAAAATATCACCGATAAGGGTGCCGATTTCTATTCATAGTATTTCGTATTTCTATTCATAGTAATCGCCGTTTCTATAGATACTAAAGCGAACTACAATGCGGCCAGTTTTCAAGAAATATACAATAAACAATATGATTCCCCGCCGAAAAATAACACATTTGGTGACCCAACATGATTACGAATAGGCATCCGACAAAGATGTGGATATTGGTGCGGTTACCCTCTGTTTTATACTCTTTCGACAACAACCTCACAGGGTATGGTAAACCAGAAGGTAGAGCCAACCCCTTTCGTGGAATCCACTCCCACCTTCCCACCCTGCACTTCGACCAAGGCCTTGCAGATAGAAAGTCCCAGTCCCGTACCTTGGGCGAAATCATTCAACTTCTCAAAACGATTGAACAACCGTTTCTTTTTATCCTCATCTATGCCGATACCGGTGTCACTTACATAACCTCTGATGCTACCTTCCACATATTCGTACCTCATCACGATCTGTCCGGTCTCCGTAAATTTAATAGCGTTAATCATATAATTCGTGAACACTTGAACCAATCGATTCTTATCCAACCGGACCCAGCAGTGCCGATAAGGGCTTAGCGTCTTAAAGACAACATCCGGCTTGGTGATCCGTTGCCGCATGACTTGCTCTAGCTCATCAAAGCAGACCGCCAAATCAAACTCCTCGTTCTTGAAATCTATAAATCCCGCCTCTATCTTAGATAGGTCAAGCACATCACTAATCAACCTTAAAAGTTGTTCGTTGTTCGACTTCACGATATCAAGGAACTGTTCCCTTTCCTCCGCGTCGTCCGCCTCTATAGCCAACTCAGAAAACCCGATAATGGCATTCAGTGGCGTACGAATCTCGTGGCTCATATTCGCGAGGAATGCGGACTTGAGCTTATCGGATTGCTCCGCTTTCTCCTTAGCCGCCTTTAGCTCAATGTTCTCACGAAGCTTCGTAATATTATTCGCGATACCAAGGATAATGGTTTTACCGTCCAGGGTCTTGATAATCGACTTCATAACATGCCAATATTCCTTTACTCCATTAATCATCGGAGAACTTTCATAAGACACGACCTTCTCTCCCGCCACCAAACGCATATCATATATACGATACACCTGTGCGGACTCCTTATCAAAGACCTCGAAATCCGTATTCCCTATCACGTCCGATTGCTCTTTGCCGGTTATCTCGCAGAAAACCTTATTCGCCCTTACATACCGGAATCCATCGTTAGCGTCTTTTATATACATTCCTCCCGGAATCTTTTCGATAAGCTCATTCAATATTTGATTCGACAACAAGACCTCTTCCTTCGTACGGCTCAATTCCAAATATAGCTTCTTACGCTCCGATATATCATCCAGCTTAAGCAATGTCCCTACGACCTTTCCATCATCATCGCAGACAGGTATAGAGACAAAATCGACAAACGTATCGTCACCATACTTATATTCATTCTTTTGTATCGTATTCGACAAGAACGCTCTCTTTATCGGACAATGGTCTGCCCCCGTGCACTTACCGTCCAACATCTTGACACAATAATCACCCGGTTGATGGGAATGAGTTCCCATTTTCTTCACCATCGGGGCAAACCCTTCGAGATTAGACCACTGAACCATACAATCCGAGGTCATATAGAGCAATCCTGAATTTATATTCTTGAGGATAAGGTTATTCATCCTATTCTGCTGGATCAATCGTTCGTTCAGCTCTATCCACTCGCTGACGTCCCTGCGTATACCGGTATATTTAATTATTTTCCCCTTCTTATCCTTTACAGCGACACCATCCAACACGATCCGCTTGAAATCCAACACATCGGGAGTCTTCAATCGAATCGCGAGATGAATAATCTCCAACTCCAAGTTATCTGCCTTAGCGAAAAGCTCCCTTACCTTTTCCCGGTCCTCCGGATGTACATATTTCAGATAGGTCTCTTGGCTGATGTCCGAATTCGGGATAATGGCGTTTCCCGAATATGCGTTCAATACATGTTTATTAATATCATAATCCCAAGGTATGACATTACATACTTTATTTACAAGCTCAGTCTTTAAGTTATACTCTTCCAGCTGCAACTCCCGCTGCTTGATGTAGGACACATCGTTCATCACAACCACGTAACCCATCCTTTCCAGTTCCTCACTCATCAGGGGAGATACCTTAAGCTCCAGATGGATATATCCATGCTTTGAAGTCGGATAGTAATTATAGTTCCTTACCACATTAAAATCGTAGATGATGTTTCGTTGGATAGATTCTCCCTTCGAAAGCAATTCAATATCCTGGATCGTGAAGTTGGGGTTGTTGAATAACGTCACGCCAGCCCGTATGAAATCCTCCTTGCGCTCAATGCCAAATATTTTCAAGTCGTAAGAGTTGCAATCTATCAAGTGTCCATCCTTATCATAGATTTCCACTCCCACAGGTGCCATCTCATACGCGATCTTCAATAATTTAAACTTGTTTTCTAATTGCACGTCGCTTCTTTTCTTAAAGTTAGATGATAGATTCCCTTATCACATCCATTCGCATACCACTCCCTAAGGCGAAGGAAACACAAAATTAATTCATTAATTCTAAATTCCTCTACATTTCTTCTCTGATTTGCATAGATTATCAATACATTTGTAATATATAAATGTATAGACTATGAATTGGACCCAGCTACTATCCGGCAAGCGTTTCGGGATGGAAGAATATCACGAACGGAAGCATGAGAGAACAGATTTCCAACGGGATTATGACCGTTTGATTTTCTCATCCCCCTTCAGAAGGTTACAAAACAAGACGCAGGTATTTCCTCTTCCCGGAAGCATCTTCGTGCATAACCGGCTTACGCATAGCCTTGAGGTTTCTTGCGTGGGACGTTCGTTAGGTAATAACGTGGCGAAAGGGCTTATGCTGAAATATCCGGAAGGCAGTATCAACTTCCCGGAGATAGGCTCTATCGTATCCGCCGCTTGTCTTGCTCACGATATGGGGAACCCTCCATTCGGGCATTCCGGAGAGAGAGCGATATCCGCCTACTTCTCCGAGGGAAACGGTAAGAAAGTGGAAGAGCAGGTGCGAGAGGAAGGGGGACGCTGGGAAGACTTCGTCCATTTTGAAGGCAACGCGAACGCCATGCGGCTATTGACCCATCAGTTCATAGGACGCAGGAAAGGAGGATTCGCATTGACTTATAGTACATTGGCCTCTATTATCAAATATCCTTACGCTTCCACCTATTCCGGAAAGAAAGGGAAATTCGGCTTTTTCCAATCCGAGGAAGATAGCTATCTGCAAATCGCCCAAGAGCTGGGGATCGGGCATAACCCGGAGGCACCGGACAAGTTTATCCGTTACCCGTTGGTTTATTTAGTAGAGGCGGCGGACGATATCTGCTACCAGATCATGGATATAGAAGACGCTTGCAAACTGCATATCCTGACTACCGAGGAGGCGATAAAGCTCTTATTGGGATTTTTCGAAGGCGAACGGCTGGAGCGCATTCATCGGGTCATGAACCTGGTAGACGATACCAATGAGCGGATCGCCTATCTGCGCTCTTGTATCATTGGATTGCTGGTGGATGAATGTTCCCGCGTCTTTCTGGAGAACGAGGAAAGCATCCTCGACGGCACCTACAGCACTCCGCTAATCAGCAATATATGCGATAAAGCCAAACAAGCCTATAAGGATTGTTCCGATACGGCATACAAGAAAATATATAAGGCAAAAGAAGTGCTCGACATCGAATTAGCCGGTTATCACATCTTCAGCCATCTGATCGACAGCTTGACCGAGGCCGTGATAAACCAAGAGCACGCTTACAGCAAGCTACTCCTGCAACGGATACCGGAGCAATACGACACCCATGCGCCTACCACGTATGGCAAAATACAATGCGTGCTTGATTATATCTCCGGCATGACCGACATATACGCGCTCGATCTATACCGGAAAATCACCGGCATGAGTCTGCCGGCCGTTTAATGTAGCGATAACGGGCTAGAATTCCTCCCGATACTTGCTTTCCATACGGTCCTCCAAGATGCTTAGATAACTTTTATAGCGAGACTCGCTGATTAAGCCATCGCTGACGGCCTGAATGACAGCACAGCCCGGTTCATGACGGTGCGTGCAGTTATTGAAATGACATTCTTCCGAGTATTTAAACAACTCCCGGAAGTAATGGGAGATCTCAGCGTCTTCCATCTCGATCGTTCCAAATCCCTTGATACCCGGGGTATCGATCAAATAGCCGCCGTCGGGAAGAGGGATCATCTCGGAAAAGGTGGTCGTATGCATTCCTTTATTATGATATTCGGAGATATCACCGGTACGGAGATTCACACCCGGCACCAGCTTATTGATGATGGTAGATTTCCCGACACCCGAATGGCCGGACAAAAGCGTAATCTTATCTTTTAGATCCGCCCTTAAGGCATCCAAGCCCTCCTCGCTCCGGGCACATAGCGTAGAGCAGGGATAGCCGATCGAAGTGTACAACTCGGTTAAATTCTCCAACGCCCTTTGATCCTCATCATTATAACGATCAATCTTATTGAAAACCAATTTAACAGGGACACGATAAGCTTCGGCGGTCGCCAAGAAGCGATCGATAAAGACCGTTGTTGTTATCGGATAATTCACCGTAACGATCAGCATCGCCTGATCCAAGTTAGCGGCAATAATATGCGCTTGCTTCGAAAGGTTGGAAGCACGGCGAACGATATAGTTCTTCCGTTGCTCTATCTCAGAGATAAACGCAGTTCCTTCCTTATTAATATCGATTACGACACGGTCTCCTACAGCGACCGGATTGGTACTCTTTATGTCTTTCAGACGGAAGTTCCCCTTGATCTTACTCTCTATATCTCGCCCGTCTTCCGTACGGACCGTATACCAACTACCTGTGTTTTTTATTACCAGTCCCCTCATGATTAGTTGACAGTTGATAGTTGACAATTGACAGTTATAAAGAGGCTGACAGGTAAATAACTGTCAACGGTCAACTGTCGATTGTCAACGGTCAACTCGTTTTAAACGGTCATTACTTCTTTTTCTTTAGCGGCGTAAAGCTCATCGATCCTTTTGATAAACTTATCATGGATTTTCTGAACCTCAGCCTCGGCATCTTTCTCTACGTCCTCAGGAACTCCTTCGGACTTGATGCTTTTCTTCAAAGCCTCGATAGCGTCACGGCGAGCGTTACGGACACTGATCTTCGCATTCTCCGCCTCTTGCTTACATTGCTTCACCAACTGGCGGCGACGCTCCTCGGTCAACGGAGGGATACCTATACGGATCATCTCGCCATTATTCTCCGGCGTAATCCCCAACTCGGAATCCAGAATGCCTTTCTCTATATCACGGATGATCTTCTTCTCCCAAGGAGTGATCATGATAGTCCGTGCGTCCGGAACCGTCACCGTGGCCACGTTGGTAAGAGGAACAGGCACCCCATAATACATTACCTTCACACAATCGAGGATTTTCGGATTAGCCTTACCTGCTCGAATGTGAGACAATTGCTCGTCCAGATACTCAATGGCGAACGTCATCTTCTCTTCCCCTGCTTTGATCAATTGTTTCGTATCTATCATAAATTATACGTTTTTTGTTTACGAATCTTTTAATTAACAAAAGTAATAAAGATTTCTAACTTCGCAAACATATAATTAAAATACTCCCTAACAAAAGATTTATCTTACCGTTTACTTAACTTAGGCGTGAAGAATAGTAAATAGACTACACCCACGCACAATACCAGCACCGCCCCTACTTGAGAAGCCAACATATCGGATGCCACTCCCATAAAGATCGGGAAGATCGTGCCGCCGAACAATCCCATGATCATCAAGCCGGACACCTCATTCTGCTTATTCGGCATGGAAAGCAGGGCTTGCGCGAAAATAATGGAGAAGACATTCGAGTTTCCAAAGCCTATCAAGGCGATACAAACATAGATGATCTCCTTCGAATGGAATAACAGCAAACCGATCATCGCCAATAGCATCAAGAAAACACTAAAGGCAAAGAATCCTTTCGGAGAGATCTTTCGCAAGATAAAAGCCCCGGAGAAGCATCCCGCCGTACGGAAAATGAAATACAAGCTCGTAGCGAAACCTGCGTCGGCCAAGGTCATGCCCAGACGTTCCATCAAGATCTTCGGGGCGGTGGTATTCGTCCCGACATCGATCCCCACATGACACATGATACCGATAAAGCAAAGCAAGATAAAAGGCTTGCCCAGTAAAGCCAGACATTCGCCAAAAGAAGAAGGCCGCCCCTCCTCCTTAGTCTCATGGATAGAAGTAGTACCAAGTAGCAAGATAGCGATCACGGCGATTACCATATAAACCGGGAAGAGAACACGCCAGCCAAGTCCCATCGACGGCATCGCCTGGGTAGCGCCCCACATGGCGATATAAGGTGCCAAGAATGAGGCGATCGCTTTCACGAACTGGCCGAACGTCAAGGAACTAGCTAATTTATCCCCGCTTACGATATTCGACAATAACGGGTTCAAGGAAGTCTGCATCAAGGCGTTACCGATACCCAGCAGGGAGAAGGATATCAACATGACCATATACGAGTCGTCGAAAATCGGGATCATTAACGAAAGGAACGTTACGATCAAGCTCAATAACACGGTTTTTTTCCGCCCGATGCGGTTCATCATCATTCCCGTCGGGACGGAGAAGATCAAGAACCAGAAGAACACGAGCGACGGGAAGATGTTCGCCTCCGAATCACTCAAGCCTAAATCCGCTTTCAGATAATTAGAGGCGATACCCACTAAGTCCACGAATCCCATGGCGAAGAACGCCAACATTACGGGTATCAATCTCAACGATGAAACTTTTTCTTTCATGGCTTACAAGTTTTTGGGATAAGCGGGCCACGCGCCACTTTGGGTACATACATAAGCCGCTACTTTCACCGCTCTCTCATGAGCCTCCGCCAAGGATCTCCCTTCAAGGATAGAAGAGATAAAAGCTCCGGAGAAAGAATCACCGGCACCTACCGTATCCACCACTTTCACTTTCGGTGTCAGAATAGAGGACATCTCTGTCTCCGAATAGATCGTGCTATATTCCGCTCCAGCGGTAAGGACTAAATAACGAAGACCATATGTCTTCATGAACCAAAGGCACATATCCTCTATCGTACCTTCCAAGCCAAACATCGGGCGAAGCATTTCCAGCTCCTCGTCATTGATCTTGAATACGTTCGCCAATTCCAGTAACGACTCGATCAGTTCCTTCGAATAGAAATGCTGGCGGATATTGATATCGAAAAAGCGCAAGGCATGACTAGGCATATAAGAAAGCAGGGTACGAAGCGTCTCACGGGATTCCGTAGCACGTTGCGCCAAGGTTCCGAAGCATACGGCGTCCGCCCGTTTCATCAGGTCGATAGACGCTTGGGTAAGGGGGATATGATCCCATGCCACCCCTTCGATTATCGTATAGGAAGGGATGCCGTTCTTTAATTCTACCATCACGCTTCCGGTCGGATATTCCACCATACTGATATAGTTACTGTCGATGCCGTTCTTATCTAATTCTTGGATGATCTCGGTACCGAACACGTCGTTGCCTACGGCACTGATGGCATAGCCTTCCGCCCCCAGCTGGGTAGCGTGATATACAAAGTTGATCGGCGCGCCACCGGCTTTCTTTACGTTAGGGAAAACATCCCACAATAACTCTCCGATTCCTACTACTACAGGTTTACTCTTTTCCATGATATTTATATTTTAGAATTAAATTTATCTAGTTGTAGAGACGGGGCGTGCCCCGTCTCATCCCGTCAAAATGGTAACTAATAATACTATCAGCATGTGGTAAGACGGGGCACGCCCCGTCTCTACAACTGAGTAGTATCAAAAATAACTATACAAAGTATAATTATTTCAAGGAATAGATCGTTAATGACGTTACCGTGAACGCTCCTCCCTTGGCATGAAAGCTAATCCGATTATAGGGTTCTTCCGGGAAGACAAGGTTGGTCATGACAAACTCTCCATTCCCGTCGAAAGCCTCTATACTGGATTTATCGACTAGCAAACGTAACGTATATTCCTTAGCCGCGGAGATCGGGGCGGAGGTAGCCGTGGCGAATGTCTTGCTGAAATCCGTGATCCCGCTGTTACGGCGATCCATCGTAAATGTATTATCCAAGAGATTATAATGCATCTCCACTTCCTCGCCTTTCGAGTTGAATAGCTGGAAACTCATGATATCGGCCCCGTTATTCTTGAACTTGATCTCGATCTCATACATTCCCGTATGATCGGAAAGAATCGGGTTGACTTCATGAGAACAGTCTACCTTGAAGGAACCTTTCTTCTCAGCCTTGCCTCTCAACCCCAACACCTCGGGAGACGGGGTGCTGCTCAAATACGTCTGTCCGTTTTTCGTGTACAGAGCCAAGTCACGAGGGATTGAGTTGGCGCTCCGGTATTGCGAGGTCGGCACATTATTCGCATATTCCCAATTGCTCATCCAAGCCAAAGCGATCTTCCGGTCTTCCGGGGCGTTACTCCACGTTACCGTAGCGTAATGATCCTTGCCGTAGTCCATCCATTTGGTCAACGCCGGGGATTCGTTCACAAACTGTTTCCCGTCGAACGTACCCACGAAATATTGGGTAGCGGAGCCACCAAATGGACCGCCGGGGTTGATATTACAGATCAATACCCACTTCTTCAATTCCGTACCCTTCACCGGAAGCTCGATCAAGTCCGGACATTCCCAAACACCCGCATGCGCTCCTTGTCCTTCCCCGAAACTACTCTCATACGTCCAGTCCTTCAAGTTGGGAGAAGAATAGAGTTGCATCTCCTGCCCCACGGCGAGCACCATGATCCATTTATCGGATTCCTTATGCCAGAAGACTTTCGGGTCACGAAAATCACGTTGCGTAGAGGTCAGGACTGGATTCCGGTCATATTTCTTAAACGTACGCCCGTTGTCCAAGCTATACGCCATACTTTGCACTTGCCGGTCGCTGGCCGAGGTATAGAAAGCCACGATAGCACCCGCGCCAAACCCGGCGGTATTATCCTTGTCTACCACACAGCTACCGCTGAAGATCGTACCCAAGGCATCGGGAGCGATCGCTACCGGTTGATGTTCCCAATGCAGCAAGTCTTTACTGATAGCATGCCCCCAATGCATATTTCCCCACATGGAGCCATAGGGATTATATTGATAAAACAGATGATACTCGCCATCCTTATATACCATGCCATTCGGATCATTCATCCATCCCCAAGCCGGCGAGAAATGATAGGCCGGGCGAAACTTCTCCCGGTTAGACGAGTCAAACTGCTCCGACAGTCTCATCTCTTTCCAGCAGAGAGCCGATTCCGGGGTAAGCTGGAAGTTGAAAGAAATAGGCTTATCCGCATATCCCGAAAGATCGACCGGGACGAAATAATCCACCTTGTTTACCGCCAAACGAACATTGATCGTCCGCACCACGTCATTATCGATAATCATATATAACTTGGATTCCGGCGAGGACTCCTCGATAGGGAGCAACAAATACTTAACCTCCGCCCCCGCGTCTACACGGACAATACTTTGCCCTTCACCCAGATGCTTTATATCGATAGTACGGTCTGCCGCATATCCGGCCAACGGATCGACAGCACTTAATAAAACGACACCGACAGCCATACATAAACTCTTAAGAAGTCTCTTTGTTTGTTGTTTCATAAACGAACGGATTAAAGGATAATACTGTTTGATTCTCCGCCAAAATTAATAGGATTCTTTCGGATAGAAAAACACTTATCCCTTAAAAGTGAGGAGATATGACATTTGTGATACAGATCGTACAAATGTTATTGATATTCGGTAGGCGTGATATTATAGACCGCCTTGAAGCATTTAGAGAAGTAAGCGGGCGAGGTAAAGCCGGTCTGGTATGCCACCTCGCTAATCGTGTATTTTTTCTGCCTCAACAACTGGGCCGCCTTATTCAAGCGATAATTACGCAGGAAATCGACCGGGGTAGTTCCGGTAAGCTCCTTGATCTTCCGGTGAAGATGCCCCCGGGATAATCCCAAGATCTCGCTTAGTTTCTCGACATTATATTCAGGGTCCGCATAAACCGCTTCGATCCGTTCCACGAACTTACGCAGGAAGGCATCATCGATACTCTCCACCTTTTCCGGCTCGGACAAAAGGAGCTTATTATCCCGCAACTTCTCCAACAAACGTTCCCGTAACCTCTGGCGCTCTTGCAATAGATGAATAATCTTGATCTTGACGTAATCCGTATGGAAAGGCTTCTGTATATAATCGTCCGCCCCGCCGGTAATTCCGAAAATCCGCTGGCGCTCATCGGTCAAGGCGGTCAACAAGATCACCGGGATATGGCTAAACGCCAAGTCGGTCTTGATCGTCCGGCAAAGTTCGAAACCATTCATCTCCGGCATCATCACATCACTTAACACCAATGATATCTCCTCCTCTTCCAATACCCGCAAGGCTTCCTTTCCGTTCGTAGCCGTCCGGGTCTTGAAATGAAGGCTAAGCTCACGCTCCAAAAAGCCGCGAACCTCATCGTCATCCTCGGTGATAAGTATCGTATAAGGATAGGTCTTGGCAAGCATCTCCTTGGTTTCCGAATCGTCCAACCGGGAGGCTTCGTAGGCTTGATGGGATACAGACGTTTCCATCAGGTCGCTATCCGCGAAATGCGCCTTCCCTTTCCGTAGGCAAATCGTGAAGGTCGTCTTTTGTCCCGGCTCGCTCTCTACACGGATCTCTCCTCCGTGCATATGTATATATTCCTGTACCAAATGTAATCCGATCCCGGTTCCCATCGACCGATCCTCGGTATAGAAACGATCAAACAGATGCGGAAGATTCCTAGGCTGGATACCACTTCCCGTATCGATAACCCGTATAAAGCCCCAGTCTCCCTCTTCCGTCAGCTCTATCCGCACACTACCTCCCTCCGGCGTAAACTTAAAGGCGTTCGAGAGAAGGTTGACAAAGACCTTCTCCAATAAGTCCGGATCGACCCATAGCGTGCATTGCTTCATCGAAGAAGTGAACGTATAGGAGATCGCACGCACCGAGGCCATACTGTCAAAATAAGATTTGATCTCGCCAACGAAAGGAACCAAATCGATTTCCCGTACCGCTAGTTTCTCTTGTTTGCCTTCCACCTTCCGGAAGTCTAATATCTGATTGATCACATGCAACAAACGGTTAGCGTTCTTTTGGATCAATCGCAGATCCGAAGCATAAGGAGATTCACGCAGCAAGACGATCAGGCGATCCAAGGGAGCGAGAATCAAGGTCAAGGGCGTACGTACCTCGTGGGAGACATTCGTAAAGAATTGAAGTTTCTGCGCCGTCACCTCTTCTATCTCAGCGTTCAGGGAGATCAATTTACGGTTAGCCTGCCTCATCTTCCGGTTTATGTAAAAGGCGTAAATGGAAAGGGCGATGAAACCGATCATCAATAAGGAGATCACCCCTAAAGAGTTTTGCAGAAAATAAAACCGGTCGGACAAACCGTCGATACGGGAACGTTGCGCCTCGATA
Source organism: Parabacteroides sp. (assembly GCA_028689545.1). Classification (GTDB taxonomy): domain Bacteria; phylum Bacteroidota; class Bacteroidia; order Bacteroidales; family Tannerellaceae; genus Parabacteroides. Next base: position 9,827 of record JAQVCX010000036.1, on the reverse strand, counting down.
CGTTGCTTATATTTCTGGAGTTGATCCGCTTGCAGCAATAAAGTACGGGCAGATTGACGATCTACCGGAGCCGTACGGAGCGGGATAAACTTATCTACCGACTCACCCTGAATGATACGCATAGCCGTGCGAATCACTTGCTCTCCTCCCGTCGGATAAAGGAAAGAGGCATTAATCCGTCCATCTTCCACGGCTTCCAGCCCGGCACCCGCCACGGCATCCACACCGATAATCCGCAGATCCCGTCCTTGGATGGAATCCCATGCCATAAAGTATTCCCGGGCGGCTATGGCCATCATGTCGTTATGCGCATACACAAAACCGATCTGCTCGGGATGTTCTAACTTCTGAAGTTCCATCCGGGTCGTATCGACCAACCATTGTCCTTCTAATTTGCGGAAAGAGAGGTCATCCCTTCCTCGCAAGGCATCTACAAAACCTTTATGCCGCTCTTGCGCCGGGGAGGTTTGGGTTAGTCCCCATATTTCTAAGACAATAGCGTTTGGGGAAAGATAATTGGCGGCGTAATTGCCCGCGGCCAATCCGATCTCATAATTATTCGCCCCGACAAAAGAGGTGTATTGATCGGTATTTACCTTACGATCTGTAATGATCGTGGGGATTCCGGCACGATAGGCTTCCTCGGCTACTGCCGTGATCGGCTCGGACTGGTAAGGGGAAATGATCAAGACATCCACCTTTTGGCGAATCAAGTCTCGTATTTGCCGGATTTGTGTCTCGTTGTTGTTTTGCGCGTCTTTTATACTGATTTCCACATCATCATAGTTAGAGGCTTCGATACGCATATCGTTAATCATCGCTTGCCGCCAAGCATCGTCCAGCATACATTGGGAGAGGCCGATAACGTACTTCTTCTGTTTCCCTGAGGTAGTACAACCGCATAGGGCAATCAAGGTTAACCATAAAAGTAATAAGAGATACTTCATAAATAAGAATCATATTGTTACAGCAATGCCCATCGCAGTAGTACTACATCCCGGTAGCAGTAGTACTGATACCGGGATGCATGCTAATAGCCTGCTTGCGATAAAACCAAAGCCTCATCATTGCCTAGTCCTATCACCGGCAGATCGTGTTAATTATGTACCAAGGTACCAATATTCTCACCGCTCATCACTTTCTTCAAGTTGCCATTGGTATCCATATCGAATACGATGATCGGGAGGTTGTTCTCTTTACACATCGTGGTGGCGGTCAAGTCCATGACCTTTAGGCCACGAGTATAAATCTCGTCATACGTGATATCGGAGAACTTGGTAGCCGTCGGATCTTTCTCCGGATCGGCGGTGTAGATACCGTCCACACGGGTACCTTTCAGCATGACATCCGCCTCGATCTCGATACCCCTCAAGGAAGATCCGGTATCCGTAGTAAAGAACGGATTGCCTGTACCGCCGGACATGATCACCACGTTGCCTTGCTCCAGCAACTCGATGGCACGCCATTTATTATAGAATTCGCCGATCGGTTCCATGCGGATAGCGGTCAGCACCTTCGCCTTCACGCCCTGAGCGACCAAAGCGGAGCTAAGCGCCAAGCTATTGATCACCGTCGCCAGCATACCCATCTGGTCTCCTTTTACCCGGTCGAAGCCTTTGGAAGCGCCGCTCAACCCACGGAAAATATTACCTCCACCGATCACGATACCGATCTGCACGCCCATCTCAGCGATCTCCTTGATCTGTGCCGCATATTCATTCAAGCGAACCTCATCGATCCCATATTGTTTACCACCCATCAGCGACTCACCGCTTAATTTTAATAAGATACGTTTGTATTGAGCCATGTCTTCTATATTTTTAATGTTATTCCGCAAAAGTAACGAATAATCCGATATCCGCACTAAAAAGATCGCCCCAACCGATGTCGGGGCGATCTAAACACTAATCCCGTGTTTTGTAAGCTGCGAGGATTAGCTAAAATTATATGAAACTACTGGTTACTTTTTATCTAAGATCTCCAAGGTATCGGAAGCAATCATGAATTCCTCGTCCGTAGGAACGACGATGATCGTCACCTTACTGTCCGGAGTGCTGATTACCATCTCCTCGCCACGCATACCCTCGTTCTTCTCTACATCGATCTTCATGCCCATATATTCCATACCCTCGCAAACCACACGACGGGTAGCCCATTGGTTCTCGCCGACACCACCGGTCCAAACCAAGATGTCGCAACCACCCATAGCGGCGGCATAAGCGCCGATGTATTTCTTGATACGGTAGTTATATACGTTCAACGTCATGATCGCACGAGCATCGCCGGCCGCCACCGCTGCCTCAAGCTCACGCATATCGGAAGAGATACCGGACAGACCCGCTACACCGCTCTTCTTATTGATCAGGTCGGACAAGCCCGCGCCATCCATACCTTCCTTATCCATAATGAAAGACAAAGCGCCCGCGTCAACATCGCCGCAACGAGTTCCCATCAACAAGCCCTCTACCGGAGTAAGCCCCATGGAGGTATCCACACATTTTCCATGATCCACGGCAGCGATAGAGCCACCATTACCAACGTGGGCAGTGATGATCTTTTGATCCTCATAAGGCACTCCCAAGATCTCGCACGCACGACGGGAAACATAGCGATGGCTGGTTCCGTGGAAACCATAACGACGTACGCCATATTTCTTGTACATCTCGTAAGGAAGACCGTACATATAAGCGTAATCCGGCATCGTCTGATGGAATGCCGTATCGAATACGGCCACCTGAGAAATACCCGGGATCAAAGCCTCCATAGCGGCGATACCCTTTAAGTTGGCGGGATTGTGAAGCGGAGCCAAATCAGAGCACTCTACTACCTTATTGATCACGTCTTCATCGATCAACACGCTGGAAGCGAACTTCTCGCCACCATGTACCACACGATGACCTACAGCGTCGATCTCCTTATATTCCTTGATACAACCATACGTAGCGTCGGTCAGTACACTTAAGATAAACTCGATACCTTCTTGATGACCGGGGATATCCTTCTCAAGAATCACCTTCTTGCCCGCCTTGTCTGTCAATTTCAAGAACGCGCCCGGCAAACCGATCTTCTCGATACCACCTTGAGCCATTACTTCACCGGAGGTCATGTCGAATAACTTATATTTGATAGAACTACTACCGCAGTTCAATACTAGGATTTTCATATTATTTAAGTCGTTAGATTTATATATTATTTAGCGGATTTCAAACCGATGGATTGATTACAAGCGATCGCTACCATCTTATAAACATCGTCTACGGAGCAACCGCGAGACAAGTCGTTCACCGGAGCGGCCATACCTTGAAGGATAGGACCGACAGCCTCGGCTCCACCCAAACGCTGAACCAACTTATAAGCGATATTACCCACCTCCAAGGTAGGGAATACCAACACATTCGCTTTACCGGCGATCTCGCTACCCGGAGCTTTCTTGCTACCTACAGCCTCTACCAAGGCGGCATCGGCCTGCAGCTCTCCGTCGACCTTCAAGTCCGGAGCCATCTCTTTAGCCAAACGAGTAGCCTCCACTACCTTGTCTACCATCTCGTGAGAAGCGCTACCCTTCGTAGAGAAGCTCAACATAGCCACACGAGGCTCAACGCCTACGATATTACGGGCCGTAGCGGCGGTAGCGACAGCGATGCTAGCCAACTCTTCCGCGTTCGGGTTTGGCATAACGGCGCAATCAGCGAATACCAAGATACCGTCATCCCCATATTGAGGAGTCTTCGTGAACATAAGGAACGCGCCGGATACACACTTCATGCCCGGAGCCGTCTTGACAATCTGCAAAGCGGGACGCAATACATTACCCGTCGTATTCTCTGCGCCGGCGATCTCACCGTCAGCGTCGCCCGACTTAATCATCAAGCAAGCCAAGAACAATGGATCCTCCACCAAGACAGCGGCCTTCTCGGGAGTCATACCCTTCTTTTGGCGAAGCTGGAAAAGCAAATCCGCATACGCGGCTTTCTTCTCGTGATTTTTCGGATCGATAATAGTTGCCTCACCGATGTGGTTCAGTCCGAAACCTTCCGCCAACTTCTTGATCTCGGCGGGGTTTCCAATTAAGATAATGTTTGCTACACCGTCGGCCAGTAATCGGTCGGCAGCTTTAAGAGTTCTTTCCTCGGTTCCTTCAGGAAGAACGATACGCTGCTTGTTAGCTTTAGCGCGCGCAATAATGTCTTGCATTAAGTCCATAACGGAAGATATTTTATATTATTTAATAATTGTACTCGTAATCTGCCTGCAAAATTAGACATAATGCAATATAGAGTTTACAAAATAGGCGAGAGAATTACAGGTAGAGTTGCCAGTTTCAGATCTTTTAACAGTAATTCGTCACTTCCCGCTCCCCCGAGAGTATTTGTTGCAGCTCTTCCGCTGTCACATTCACACCTAACTTGCCTTTATGAGCCACGGAGATCTTCCCTCTCTCCTCCGATACGATGATGACCAGCGCATCCGTTTCCAACGACATCCCCAAACCGGAACGATGCCGCAATCCCATATCCTTGGGAAGGGTAGCGTTCTGAGCGACCGGCAAGATACAACCGGCCGCCTTGATCCGATTATCGGCTATAATCATGGCGCCATCATGCAACGGGCTGTTCTTAAAGAATATATTCTCGATCAAGCGGGCATTCACATCGGCGTTGAACATCTCGCCCGTATGCTCATAAATCGTCAATTCCATATCTTGCTGGATCACGATCAAGGCACCCGTCTTTTTCCGGGCCATATTCATACAGGCCAAGACGACCGGGGCGACAAACTTTCCCTCTTTTCCCGGATCATTTTCTCGCTTGGAGAATAGTTTTCCGATAAACTTCCAGCCCCGGTGCGAACCCAGCGCCAACAGGAAACGGCGGATCTCATCCTGGAAGAGGATCACCAAAACCACGAAACCTACGCTAATGAACTTATCCAAGATGGCTCCCATCAACCGCATCTCCAATACCTGCGAGATCAAGATCCATACGACGATGAATGATACGACTCCACTGAATATAGCCAATGTACCCGAACTTTTCATCAACTTATAGGTCTGGTACAGGAAGAAAGCCACCAGCAATACGTCGATCAAGTCTTTTATACCGAAATGCATCCACATGATAATTGAAAGTTGAAAGTTGACAATTGAAAATTATTTGTTGGTCATTTGACCTATGATACGGACGGCTTCCACGGCCGCACGCACATCGTGTACACGGAGGATATCAGCGCCGTTCAAGAGAGCGTACGTATTCAATACGGTCGTTCCGTTCAGGCTATCCGCAGGGGTTCCGCCCAGCAATTTATAAATCATGCTTTTACGGGAGATCCCGACTAATAAAGGCAACTCAAATATAGAGAACTCCTTCAGATGGCTCATCAATTGGTAATTCTGCTCCAACGTCTTACTAAAGCCAAAGCCGGGATCGAGGATGATATCGTTCACCCCTAAAAGGCGAAGCTGGCGTATCTTCCGGGAAAAGTACAGCATGATCTCCTCCATCATATCCGAGTAATCGGTATGCCGCCGCATAGTCTGCGGGGTACCACGCATATGCATCATGATATAAGGGACCTTCAAATCGGCTACGGTCTGGAACATATCCGCGTCCAACTCGCCTCCGGAGATATCGTTAATCATGGCCACTCCATATTCCTCTACGCAACGACGGGCGATTCCCGCACGAAACGTGTCTACGGATACCGGGGTATCCGGGTAATGCCTATTTAATATATGTAGGGCAAACTCCAAGCGGCGCATCTCTTCCTCCGGCGTAACCTCCGCGGCATCCGGACGGGATGAATAACCGCCGATATCGATCCAATCCCCTCCCTCCGATAAGATCTCCCGGATACGGTCCTCGATAGCGATCTCGGTCTGCTTGCGGCTGTCCGCATAAAAAGAATCTGGGGTAATGTTCAAGACTCCCATCACCGACGGTGTCGCCAAAGAAGTGAGTGTTCCTCTAATATTGAGCGTTTTATCTAACATGATCTTTCCTTATTTCCAGCAAAGATACAGGTTTCTCTCTTAAAATCTCCTTCTGGATTCTTCATTCTTTATTTAATTACTACATTTGCGCCGAATTAGACAGGAATAAATATTTAACGCAATACAGTCATGAGTATTATCGACCTCTATGATTTATTTATACATAACCCTCAGATAACGACAGATAGCCGGAATTGTCCGAAGGGTTCTATCTTCTTCGCCCTAAAGGGTGATAAATTCGACGGAAACCAATACGCCGAGAAAGCCTTGGCATCCGGCAGTGCCTATGCCATCATAGACAACCCCGATTATCAGATAGATGAGCGCACGATCCTGGTGGATAACGTGCTGAAGACCTTGCAGCAATTAGCGCACCATCACCGAAGGGCACTGGGCTTACCGATCATCGGAATTACCGGCACGAATGGCAAGACCACGACCAAAGAGTTATTGGCCGCCGTACTCTCCACGAAATTCAATTTGCTATATACCGAGGGAAACCTCAACAATCATATTGGCGTACCCTTGACCTTGCTCCGCTTGACCCACGAGCATGAGATGGCGGTTATCGAGATGGGCGCCAGCCATCCGGGAGACATCAAGGAATTAGTAGATATCGCTCTTCCGAATTACGGGATCATCACGAACGTGGGCCGTGCCCATCTGGAAGGCTTCGGTTCTTTCGAGGGCGTGATCCGTACGAAAGGGGAGTTATACGATTACATCCGTCGCTCCAAGGGCAAGATATTCATCAAGAAGGAGAACGAGCACCTTCAATCTATCGCCAAGGGCATCGAACAAATCACGTACGGAAACGGGGATGATTCTTTCGCCTCCGGACAGGTAGTCCGTTGCGATCCTTTCTTAGTGTTCAATTGGAAGCAACAAGGGAAGTTGCACACCGTGGAAACACATCTGATCGGCGGTTATAACCTCGATAACGTATTGGCCGCCGTTGCCGTAGGCCGCTTCTTCAAGATACCGGCAGAGCGTATCAGCCGCGCCATCACCGCTTACGAGCCCACCAATAACCGTTCCCAATTCAAGAAAACCGAGAATAACGAATTGATTGTCGATGCTTACAACGCGAATCCGAGCAGCATGAAAGTAGCTCTGGATAATTTCATCGCCATGCCCGTACAGCCGAAAGCCGTTATCCTGGGAGATATGCGCGAGCTGGGGCCTACTAGCGACGAATTACATGCCGAGGTCGTCGAGCAGATCAAGAAAGGCCAGTTCGACAAGGTGTTCCTCTGCGGCGAGCATTTCGCCAAGGTAGGCAAAGAGTTCTCGCCCTTCGCCACTACGGAGGCAATGATGGAGGAGCTTCGGAAGCAGCCGTTGAAGGGCTATCATGTCTTGATCAAAGGCTCTCATAGCATGGGGCTGGAGAAACTCGCGGATATCCTATAGGCGATTATCGAACAAGATGGTTTTCCACGTCTGACACAAGAGGGAGAAATGCGATCGCATTCCCCCTCCCATCTGTATTTTTCAAAAACATCTACAACATCTACCTATATATTTGTTACTTTCTATAAATAAGATCCTTAACTATCGGTTGTAGATACAAAAACATCTACAACTATTGTCTGTTATCTACCACTTTTCACTCGATATTGATATTCTTTCTTTACATTGGATGAAAATGTGCGTTGCTTTTGAAAGACATTGATCCGTTAGGTGTCAATAGGCAAAGCAGTAGGTTCAAGAAGCGTTTCTCTTAGAGAAAGCTAGAGTTTCTCTAGGGGAAAACTTTTGTTTCTCCTAGGGAAAACAAATGTTTCCACTAGGGGAAACAACTGTTTCCTAGGCACGAAACAATTGTTTTCCGCTATGAAAACTTTTGTTTTATACCAAGAAAAACTGTAAATGTCAATTATTCAATATCTTAAACGATATACAAAGCATGCAAATAACCTATCGCCATACCCAAGCTACGAGGCATACGGTTGGCGAATACTATAGTCATAGGTCTTTAATCAAGTAATTCGCCTACATCCAGATACGCGAACTGCATATTATCATTCATGCTTATAATAAACCGGTTATTATTCTTGTCGTAGCAAAATTTCACGATTTGATATCCAGTCTCTAATGTTTTTAGATAATTACCATCTAAGTCGAAAATAATAAATTTTGTAGGAAAAACAGTTTTTCCATCTTTAAAGCTTTTTTCTCCTGAGTAGGTTGCGACTATTCTATTGTTACAAAATGCCACATCTCCAAAATGGTCAATTCCATGCGTATCCGTATCCCAGTTAGGTCCATATATATTATATTTTAATTCTCCATCAAGGCTGCATATCGTCATCAAATCATGCGGCATATAAGCTTCTACATAAATACCATGTTCCATAGAGATACCAAAACCAATGCGTTTCTTTTTAACATCTGGATTAATAGTATAGTTCATATGTTTTATTTCACCAGTTTTCATGTTTATTTTTCCAACAAGGGGTATAAAATTGCTATCACCTATAGGCATTATTGTTACGCCAATAGATAATGTATCATTAATATATATATATTCACCAGGATATACTTCTTCATTCATTTTTATTTTTTCTACAGGAAGGTATGCCGGATCAACAATCACACTGTCCAGATCAAAACTGAAAATTTTGTATTTAACAGCGTCCCATACATAAAACTTACGATTCTCTTTGTCTTCTGCTATATGCCCAATACGTGCAATCTCTCTCGGTCCTTCTCCTTTGAGTGCAGTACTTGTTATATACTTGAAATTGTCTTTATCAAAAATGTGTATAAAATCATCTACAGACTTATGGTCTTTAATGAATAAATACTTGTCAATGATCTGTAACCTTGAATAATTATTGATGAGGACATCTTCAATTACTATCTCTTTTATCTGGTCATGAACATTGATTCTATTGTCCCTTTCATCCTGGTACTTCTCGGTCGTAGAGCTTGAAGAGCAACCCCAACATGAGGCGATCAGAAGAAGTAGGCATACTGTTTTATTCATAATCGTGTATTGTTTTTTAAGCACTTTAGTTGAGATCCCAAGATACGAATTATTTGATTAGCCAACTCTCTTTTGAGTTGAATTTTATAATACAAAGGGTGTCCATATAGGTTTGGCTTAGCTGATACGTTTAAAAAGACGATGCCACTGAATCTCTTTTGTTTGCGAATCTATAGATTTCCATATTAAAACAGCTTTCCCCGCGATAAACTCATCGGGCAATAAGCCCCAATAGCGTGAGTCTTGTGAGTCTTCTATCCGATCGCCCGCCACAAAATAGTAATTCTTTTGGAAGCGATAGCTTGTAATCCGGGAATTATTCAATAAGACATTCTCGCTATTTTCAATGGAAAGCCTTTTACCGGTTTCCCATTCTATCAGTTTACGATAGATTATAGCGTTTTGTCGGTTTATATCAATAACGTCTCCTTGCTTTGGGATGTATAGTGGGCCGAAGTTCTTCACATTCCAGCTTATCAAACTATCTTTCGGAAAGCACCTATATAATCCAGCGTCTTTCAACATCTTATTGCTCTGTACAGAAAAGATTTCTTGCCCCTCGATATTTCCTACAGGTTCAGATACGCCATTGATCCTATAATAACCGCTTATGATAGATAAGCTATCGCCCGGTAAACCCACACAGCGTTTAATATAATATTTCATTATATGCATCTCCATCTTGTCCAAATCATTGGGATATGGATAATTAAACACGATCACGTCGTTCCTTTTTATTTTTCTTATGCTTGGCAAGCGGGCGATCTTGACCCGCTCACCACGCATAGCCCAAAGACATTGAACAAGCGTGCACCGGGAATCAGTTTGTTCACCAGCACATAGTCT
>JAQVCX010000147.1 GCA_028689545.1 Parabacteroides sp. | reverse complement strand
ACGTGGGCTTCTCGCTGGCGAAATATCATCCGTCCGCCATGTCGATGATGATTAGCGTATCTACGACCTTGGCCGATTTCAAGAAGGTGACAGAATAAACCTATACATTAATATATATATATACACACATGAGGAAAATAGTTATCGCTATAGACGGCCACTCTTCCAGTGGCAAAAGCACCATGGCAAAAGATCTGGCCCAGGAGATCGGATATACGTATATCGATACGGGCGCTATGTACCGGGCCGTGACTTTGTATTGCATCCAGCATGGATTTTTTGAGGGGGAGAAGATCAAGGAAGACGAATTGAAAGCCGCGATTGATCGGATAGACCTCTCTTTTCGCTTGGACGCGGCGACCGGCCGGCCGGATACCTACTTGAACGGCGTGAACGTGGAGAAAGAGATCCGTGGCATGGAAGTGGCGGATAAGGTGAGCCCGGTAGCCACGCTGGGTTTTGTGCGCCGTGCCTTGGTTGCCAAGCAGCAAGAGATGGGGAAGGCGAAAGGGATCGTGATGGATGGTCGCGATATCGGTACGGTCGTATTCCCGGACGCTGAGTTGAAGCTTTTCGTGACGGCCTCGCCCGAGGTACGCGCCAAGCGCCGGGTGGATGAGCTGGAGGCGAAGGGGATTCCCGTATCCTATGAGGAGGTGCTGGAGAATGTGAAGAAACGGGATTATATAGATTCGACCCGCGAGGAAAGCCCTTTGAGGCAAGCCGATGATGCCTTGGTGCTGGATAACTCGCATATGACCGTGGACGAGCAAAAGGCTTGGCTGCTGGAACAATATCATAAAGCGATCGGTTCATAAAAGTGTGTTTGGAGTTCCCTTAGTAGGGAACGGCAGTGTCCTGCTTAGGAAACTGTAGTTTCCTGCTATGGGAACTGTAGTGCCCTGCTTAGGAAACCGCAGTGTCCTAGGTAGGAAATTTTAAGAAACTGCAAATGCTTGTGCATTAATAACAAAGAGGATATGATAGAAGTCGAGATAGATAAGGATTCCGGGTTCTGCTTTGGGGTTGTCACCGCTATAGAAAGCGCGGAGCGGGAGCTGGGGAATACGGATACGCTATATTGCCTAGGCGATATCGTTCATAACAGTTTGGAGGTGGAGCGGCTGGAACATATGGGGTTGCATACGATCGATCATGAGGGACTTTCCGGGTTGAGAGACCGGAAGGTATTGCTCCGGGCGCATGGCGAGCCGCCTTCTACCTATTCTTTGGCGAAGCGAAACAATATCACGATTATAGACGCTACCTGCCCGGTTGTCTTGCGTTTGCAGCGGAAGATCCATAAATGCTATCAAGAGACCCGGGCGAATAACACCCAGTTGGTGATCTATGGGAAGAAAGGCCATGCGGAGGTGAATGGCTTGGTGGGACAGACGGAAGGCACGGCGATCGTTATCGAGAAGCTGGAAGACCTCGACCGCCTGGACTTTACCCGTGCGATCAGCCTGTTCTCGCAAACCACGAAATCCTTGGATGGGTTCAAGGCGGTAGTGGCGGAGATCAAGAAGCGGATGATGGAAGGGGTGGAGTTCAATTACTACGATACGATTTGCCGTCAGGTGGCGAATCGCCTTCCGAATATAAAAGCTTTCGCTTCCAGTCACGATTGGGTCTATTTTGTGGCCGGCCGTAAGAGTTCCAACGGAAAGATGTTGTTCGAGGAATGCCGGAAAGCGAACCCGAATACGCTGTTTATTTCCGAGGTCTCGGAGATCACCGAGCCTTTGCCCGAGGGCGTGCGCCGGGTAGGGGTCTGCGGCGCTACATCCACCCCGAAATGGTTGATGGAGAAAGTGGCGGTCCGGATCAAGGAGTTGAATGCTCCGGAATGATATTTTGATTAAGATTACGTGAACTTTCCGGGAGAAAGACAGAATATAACTAAATATTTACTACTTTTGCCGGAGAACATTAAAATCAATGACGCTATGTCTACAGTAAAGTGTGTTGGTATTTTAACGTCCGGAGGTGACGCTCCGGGAATGAATGCCGCTATTCGTGCGGTAACACGTTCCGCTATTTACAACGGAGTGAGAGTGAAAGGTATTTACCGTGGTTTTAAAGGGTTGATCCTGGATGAGATTGAGGAGTTTAAGACACAAAATGTCAGTAATATAATCCAGCGCGGTGGAACGATTCTGAAGACCGCCCGTTGTGGGGAGTTCAAGACGCCCGAGGGACGTAAGCAAGCTTATGATAAGCTGCAAGAGCATGGAATCGATGCCTTGATCGCCATGGGTGGTGATGGAACGTTGACCGGAGCGCGCATCTTCGCGCAGGAGTTTAACTTCCCGATCGTAGGATTGCCGGGTACGATTGATAATGACCTGTATGGTACGGATACGACGATCGGTTATGATACGGCCTTGAACACGATTATGGAATGTGTGGATAAGATCCGTGATACGGCTACCTCGCACGACCGTCTGTTTTTCGTGGAGGTTATGGGGCGTGACGCCGGTTTCTTGGCGTTGAACGGCGCGATCGCGTCTGGTGCCGAAGCCGCTATTATCCCGGAAATCTCCTTGGAGAAAGACCAATTGGCCGAGATGATCGAGACCGGATTCCGTAAGTCTAAGAACAGTAGTATCGTATTGGTTGCCGAAAGTGAGATAACCGGTGGCGCGATGGGTGTCGCCGAGCGTGTGAAGAAGGAATATCCGCAGTTCGACGTGCGTGTCTCTATTTTAGGACACTTGCAGCGTGGTGGTTCTCCTACGGCGCAAGATCGAATCTTGGCGACTCGTATGGGCGTGGCCGCGATCGATGCCTTGCTGGACGATCAGCGTAACGTGATGATCGGCATCCAGAACGACCAGATCGTCAACGTGCCGTTCTCGAAAGCGATCAAGAACGATAAGCCTATTAACCGGGATTTATTGTATACGCTTCGTGTTTCTTCCATCTAAATACAGGCATCCTGTTTGTTAGGTGAATAAAAAACCGGATGTGGCATTTGCCCGCATCCGGTTTTTTATTGGAGTTTATGTCTTCATTTCTTATTTTGTGGCGATATTATCCAAGAACAGATCGATCATCCGTTTGGCTGCCACGAAGGAGCTGATCTCGTTGTTCAAGACTTGCTTTTCCGTTTGTTCCAGCATACCTTCTACCGCCGGGTTGTGGTAGAACTTATCCCGCAGCGTATCGTTGATGCTCTCGTACATCCAGTACTTCGCTTGCTCGTTACGTTTATGGGCGAAGTAGCCGTTCTTTTGGGTGAACTCCATGTACTCGCCCACCATATCCCAGATCTCCTTGATACCTAAGTTGTAATACCCGGAATAAGTCAATACTTTAGGGAACCAGCCCGATTCCGAGAGCGGGAAAAGGTGCAAGGCGTTCCGGAATTGAGCGGCGGCAAGATTCGCCTTGTCGATATTGTCTCCATCCGCCTTATTGATAATGATACCGTCCGCCATTTCCATGATCCCTCGTTTGATACCCTGCAACTCATCGCCGGTACCGGCAAGTTGGATCAAGAGGAAGAAGTCCACCATCGAATGCACGGCCGTCTCGCTTTGTCCCACGCCCACGGTCTCTACGAATACGGTATCGAAACCGGCGGCCTCGCATAATACGATCGTCTCGCGGGTCTTACGGGCGACACCTCCTAAGGAGCCAGCGGATGGCGAAGGACGGATAAAGGCGTTTTTCTCTCTCGACAAAGCCTCCATACGGGTCTTGTCTCCTAAGATACTACCTTTCGAGCGTTCGCTACTCGGGTCGATCGCTAGTACGGCAAGCTTGCGCCCTTGGCTGATCAAGTGCATTCCGAAGGAGTCGATAGAGGTGCTCTTTCCCGCTCCGGGAACGCCCGTAATACCGATACGGACCGATTTTCCGGCGAAAGGCAAACATTTCTCGATAATCTCCTGCGCTACCTGCTGATGCTCATGCTTGGAGCTTTCCACTAAGGTGACCGCTTGGCTGAGTATCGTGATATTCCCTTTTAAGATACCTTCCACGAATTCGGAAGGCGTATATATCTTGCGTTGGGCACGCTTTTTTATATAAGGATTCACGGTAGGGACATCCGCAATGCCCTTATTCACTTTTAATCCCTTGTACTGATCATCGTTTTCTGGATGTTCCATATCAATAATTATTTATATGCGGTGACTTTGATCAAGCGGATAGGCCCGTTCGGATCGTTGCATACGACATTAATAAGTGCTTCAAGTTTTGTCTTTATCTCTTTCGGTCGCAAGGTTACTTTAAAAGTAGCGGTCGCTCCCGATTTAAGTTCTTTCTTACCGCCGGATAAATCGACACGCTCGTCATCACAAGTGACGCTATAGATCGTAAGCGGAGTCTTTCCGGCATTCGTAATATCAAACGTACCCGATACCTTACCACCGATCAACGGAACGATACTTCTCTTGTTCGGTAGCTTGCCGAATTCCAGTAAAGTGCCAGATAATTCCGCTATCGGGGCTTGGGCTTTATCCGCGGCGGATAGTTCGCTGAAATTATCGATCACGTTGGCGGAGATCTGGATCTCACCGGATATTTCCTTCTTTCCGGCGCTCTGTACCATGACCGGCAAAAGCGTGGAAGCACGTCCTTTCCGCTTCAGGGCCTTGGCATCCATAAGGATCGTAATGGCACCGACCTCGTCCGGTTGAAGGGTAGCCGGATTCACCTGCACGTTGAGGTAGTGAGGTACTTTACCCAGATGAATCGTAGCGGAGGTCTTTCCCTCGTTCTTGATGTTGATCTTCTCGCCCAGCGTTTCCTCCAGACGGATACTACTGAATAGGACCGTTTTCGTATGCAGCTTCAGATCACCGATAGAATAAGGATACGTAAAGACCGGCTGCGAAGGTTTCGGGGTGACATTCCCCTTAATGGCTAGGCTATAACTCCCTTTCTTCCCATTGCTGAATATTGACACGGTCTTATAAAATGGGCCGGGGCGTCCTTTCGGATTATACGTTATTTTAACTTCACCGGTCTTACCGGCAGCGATTGGTGCCTTGATCCATTCCGGTCGTGTACAACCGCAAGAGGCGGTAACACGGGTGATGACCAAAGGGGCATCTCCGGTATTCTTTATCGTGAAAATATGACTGGCGAATCCATCGGCCTCGGCTATTGTCCCGAAATTATAAGTCAACTCGTCCGACAAGATTTGGGCACCTTGTTGCGCCCAAGCTGTCGTTATGGATATAATCGCAGCGAGAAGAAGGATCAACCTTTTGATATTCAGCATTCCAATAGGGGTTTTTTACGTGTTTCTTATTCAACCTCTCCCCGGATGTTCATGATGAAGCTTCCGGTTTTCCCGTTACTATATACGGAAATGGTCTTCGTGAAAGGGCCCGGACGTCCTGACGGGTCGAAAGTAACCTTGATCTGGGTTTTCTTACCCGGTGCTATCGGTTCTTTCGGCCATTCCGGGGTCGTACATCCGCAAGACGCGATCACGCGTGTAATGACCAGAGGCATATCGCCCGCATTGGATACTTCAAACGTATGGGATACTTTTCCGTTTGCCTCCTTGATGGAGCCGAAATCGAAACTGGTTGTCTCTGCGGAAATAACTGCTTTCTTCTGAGCCGAAGTCATTCCTGTCGCTAACAGGATTGCCATGAAAATAAAAACTATTTGTTTCATCTTATCGTTTAGTTTTAATTAGAATTACAAAGATAGTCATTTCAATTGAAAGAGGAGAATTGAAAATTGAAAATTAGAGGAAGATAACGCTTCTTACAATGCCCATCGTTACCTTCTTACGTTGCCCATTCTAACCTCTTTATACTGGGCATTGTAAGGAGGCTAGAATGGGCATTGTAAGAAAAGACCTGTTTAGGGTACGATTTGTAAGCTTTCTCCGGCGGTGTGCGACACGAATTCCGGGGCGTACATACATTGAATCGTACTGATGCCTCCGGCGTATTCGCCACTACGGGATACGTAGACCGGATATTCCAAGACGAACGTACCTTCCGGCAGACGGTTGATGAAGAAATTCTCGGACACGTCTTTCGGGGATCTGTAATACCAGATACCGTCTCTTGATTCCGCGCCGGAAAGTGGATCGGCCGGTTCGAAGCAGCCCGCACGTAGATCTTTCAAGCATACGTAATCCATTTCACGGTCTGTCCGGATCGTTAATCGGACGATTACCTTGTCTCCTACACGGAGTGGCTGCCCCGGTGTCACGGGACGGATC
>JAQVCX010000146.1 GCA_028689545.1 Parabacteroides sp. | reverse complement strand
GTGTTGCGTGAGGAAAACGGGACACAGCGGACTTATGGGATAGACCTTTGTTCCTCCAGCCAGATGTACGCGTCTCCTGCCTATAACCTCCGTCAGAACGACGTGATCTACGTGGAGCCGAATAGCGTGCGGGCACGCCAGGGTACTGTCAATGGGAACAACGTGCGCTCCACCTCTTTCTGGATATCGCTGGCATCCTTGCTGACAACGATCAGCGTACTCGTGTTCAAGTAAAAATAGATCATTCAAATTCATTCATTTAAAAAATGGCTCAAAATAACGTGAGAGCGGGTCAGCCGGAGGACTTCATCCGACTTCAGGACCTGCTTTACCTCTGTCTCTCCAAGTGGTATTGGTTTCTAATCTCCTTGGGGATAACGCTAAGCGTCGCAATCCTTTATTTATTGGTCACCCCGCCGGTTTATAAACGGTCGGCCGCCTTGTTGATCAAGGATGATTCGGGAGGGAAATCCCTTTCCGGCGAGGTGGGAGGCACCTTTTCCGACCTGGGGCTTTTCCAGGCGAACACGAATGTGAACAATGAACTGTTATCCTTGCAATCCCCCGCGATCATGCTGGCTGTCGTAAACCGGTTACGCCTGGATGTCGCCTATCATACGGATGGCTCTTTTTACCGTAAGGTCCTCTATGGACAGGATCTTCCGATATCTGTCTCATTTGCGGATCTGCAAGATAATGAGTCCGTCTCTTTTACCTTGCGGCTGTTGGACAAGGATAAGCTGGAGTTGTCCGCCTTTACCCGGGAGGGGGAGGAGTTGGAGGACAGCCCTGTCGTGACCTGCAAGTTACGGGAGCCTGTCGCGACTCCGGTCGGCAAGTTGACGATAGAGCCGAGCCCCTACTATCAAGGAGCCTTCGCTAAACCCATCTATGTCTCGCGATCCGGTCTGTATGGTACGTTATCCGCCTATTCCGGTAATCTGAATATAGCCTTGAGCGATGAGAAATCAACGGTCATCGATCTCTCCTTCCAGGATGTCTGCGTACGGCGGGCGGAAGATGTGCTGAGCACCTTGATTTCCGTCTATAACGAGAATTGGGTGAAAGACAAGAACCAGATCGCTATCAGTACCTCCATGTTTATCAATGAGCGCCTGGGCGTGATCGAGGGCGAGCTGGGCAACGTAGACGAGAATATCTCCACCTATAAGAGCGAGAATCTGCTTCCGGACGTGCAAGCCGCGTCCAGCTTGTACCTGGCGCAATCCAGCGAGACGAACTCCCGCCTTCTTACCTTGAACACCCAATTATCCATGGCCCGTTATATCCGGAACTATTTGACGAACACATCCAGTAAGAACCGGTTGTTGCCGGCGAATTCCGGTTTGGAAAGCTCCAACATAGAGACGCAGATATCGGAGTACAACACGACTCAGTTGCAACGTAATAACTTGGTGGCGAACAGTAGTGAGCGGAATCCGCTGGTCATGGACTTGGATCAGTCCTTGCTGGCTATGCGTACGGCTATTATCTCGTCCATCGATAATCTGGTCGTGACGTTGAATACACAAATCCGGACCTTGCAGCAAAGCGAGAAACAAACGACAGCCCGTATCGCCGCTAATCCCTCGCAGGCGAAGTACCTGTTGTCCGTGGAGCGTCAGCAAAAAGTAAAGGAGGCGCTCTATCTGTTCCTGTTGCAGAAACGTGAGGAGAACGAGTTATCCCAGGCCTTTACGGCTTACAACACACGGCTGATCACCCCTCCGACAGGGAATATGCTTCCTATAGCCCCACTCCGGAAAAACATACTGTTGGTGGCCTTCGCGCTCGGCTTGTTAATACCAACCGTTATCCTGTTTATGCTGGAGAATATGAATACGACCGTTCGCGGGCGCAAGGATATAGAACGATTGAGCGTCCCGTTCATAGGGGAACTTCCATTGGCCTATCGGGCGAGAAAAGTCTTTTCCCGACGCAGGAAAGAGGAAAAGCCCCTGATTGTGGTCAAGGAGAAAAGTCGCAATGTCATTAATGAGGCCTTCCGGGTGGTACGTACCAATTTAGAGTTCATGATGGGCAAAGACGCCCACTCGAAGGTCCTCATGGTATCTTCCTTGAATCCCGGAAGCGGCAAGACCTTTATAACGATGAACCTCTCCACGAGCCTCGCCGTAAAAGGGAAAAAGGTTTTGGCGATAGATCTGGACCTTCGCCGGGCATCCCTCAGTGGTTATATCCATTCTCCGAAGCGTGGGATATCCGATTACTTGAGTGGGCAGGTCTCGGATTATACCTCTATCTTAGTTAAGGGAGAGACAATCGCCGGTCTGGATGTGATTCCCGTGGGTACGATTCCCCCCAATCCAACGGAACTCTTATTCTCGGAGCGTTTTGCCACATTGCTGGAACAACTCCGTGCGGAGTACGATTATATCTTTATCGATTGTCCGCCCATTGAGATCGTTGCCGATGCCTCCATCATCAATAAGTACTCAGACTTGACCCTGTTTGTCATCCGTGCGGGATTGTTGGATCGAGGCATGCTGACCGAAGTCGAGAAGTTCCATACGGAACGCAAGTACGGCAACATGTCTTTGATCTTGAATGGGACCGACGGGGGCGGCAACCGTTATGGCTACAAATACGGCTACCATTACGGCTATGCCGGATATACGAAAGAGGAATAAATAAAATGTGGTTTTTCGATAAGCGTATCAGTCTTGTGGAAAGCGGTATCTTCCGGGGATTTACCGACTGGCATTGCCATCTGCTACCCGGTGTGGACGACGGCGTGCAGAGAATTTGGGAGTCCTTGCAAATCCTTGCCCTGTACGAGGATTTAGGCGTTAAGGAGCTTTGGCTGACACCCCATATCATGGAGGAGATCCCGAATACGGTCGTAGGCTTGAAGAAACGCTTCGAGGAACTTGCTCTCGTTTATCGAGGTAGCGTAGCCTTGCGTCTCGCCTCGGAGAATATGCTCGATAATCTCTTTGAGGAACGATTGGAGAAAAACGATCTCTTACCCTTAGGAAAAGACGGGAAACACCTTTTGGTGGAAACTTCCTGTTTCAATCCACCGATGAATATGGACGATATTCTTTTGCGTATCAAGGAAAAAGGCTATATCCCCGTCTTGGCACACCCCGAACGTTATATGTATATGGACAAGAACGATTACCGGCGACTGAATGAGATGAACGTGAGGTTCCAGCTCAACCTTCCCTCTCTGGTAGGTGCGTACGGTCCCGAAGTTCGGGGCAAAGCGGAATGGTTATTGAAAAAAGGATATTATCATCTCTGTGGTAGCGACCTCCATCAGCTCGCGTCTTGGAATGAAACGATCTTGAAGAAAAAAATATCGGGAAATATCTCCCGGATGTTGCATATCTTCTATGCCACTTGGTTGTAGCCCATACTCGTATTGCAAAGATGAGATAGACGAAAAAGTATCCTGTCTATTAGGAAAAGCAGAGAATAATTTGTTTCTTTGTGTAATGAGTACTTTGTAAAAAAGGAAGAATAAATATGATGTCAAAAGAAGAATTGCTGCAATTGCTGAAGAGCACAGAGACATACCGGATAGAAAAAACTGTTTCTACCGCTAATATGGCGACTTTTGATGTTACTCCCTGCTTGCGGGCATCTCTTGATGATCTTCAGGTTGACAAGATAAAAGCCGGTTATTTACCGAAAGCCATGGATCCGGAATTACTGGAAGAAGACAAGCGTGACATAAGAGAACAATTAGCTTCACTTGGCTTATATGACAGGCAGTATGATTGCCCTACTTATGCCGCGATCACGTTGTTTGGCAAAAATCCAAAATTCTTTTTACCTGGCTTTTATATGCAATTTGTCCGTTTTAAGGGAACAGACAAGGCAAGTGACATCGACGAAGAACGCACCTTCGATAAGTGCCTTATGGATATGTTGCCGAGGTTGGATGACTTCCTCGATCTTTCTGTTGTAAGAAAGCGTCCTGTTCCGGTATCTATCTTGAGGGAAAAAACGGTATTCAACTATCCTTATTGGGGCATTAGGGAACTACTTATGAATGCCGTGATGCATCGCGACTTGCAGACGAATATGCCTGTAAGGTTCTATCAGTTTGAAAACCGTATTGAGATAATGAATCCCGGTGGACTGTATGGGAAGGCACGACCTGAGAATTTCCCCTTTGTAAACGACTATCGGAATCCTATCATATCGGAAGCCATGAAAATACTTGGCTATGTAAACAAATTCAACCGAGGTATAGATCGGGTGCAGAAAATGTTGAACGATAACGGAAATCCGCCTGCGATATTCGATGTTGATAAGTTGACGGTGTTTGCCGTGAATGTGGGGGAATCGAAGGATGAGAATCTGATGATGGAATAATCCGTCAAGCAACGATATGATAGATATAGAAAAAATATCGGGAAAAGTGTCTGGGATGTTGCAAGGCATCACGTCGGCACATTTCCCGGGATAGGCTCCATCAATGGAACAAGTAACGATATTCCTCACACGAGAAGCCGGGACAAGCTTTCTTCACGCCGGGCAAGTCTCGATGACCTACAATTAGCGCATGGGGAAAGAGCGTCTGGAGTTTCCACAGGAGTTCCCGCAGTTGCGCCTTCTGTTCCGGAGTGCGGGTATCGGCGGTTTTACCGCTTTCATCCAATCCGCCTTCATAACAGACACCGATGCTGCAACGATTGAGCCCACGGACATGGGCCCCTACTTCCAGCAGACGGCGATGCTGCGTCACGATACCATTCTTACGGATATAGAAATGATACCCTATAGTACGGAATCCACGAGCCTTATGGTCATGGAGAAGTTGCTCCACCGTATAGTCGCGATCACTTTGGGTAGCGGAGCAGTGAATGACGATGAAGCGGACAGAGTCCGCCCCATTCATCATCAGTCCGCTTTCCACTTGCGTCAGCAGGGCACGCTCGTTGAGCACCTCTTCCCCGCCGATGGTAATAGGAAAAGTTTCTTGTATCATGGTTACTTTGATTTATAAGTTGGAAACACAGGATGATACGCCTAGCGCTGTCAAGGCCGCGATAATAGCCTGTACGACGGCTTGGACTACTTTCTTCCAATCGATTTTACTTGATTTGTTCATGTCAGTTCAAATTTAAAGGTGAATAATGTATAGTTTTTGGAAATCAGATCTCATCGGGGCTTTCGGAACCCCCTTCCTCGGGAGTTTCGATAGGTACCCCGCCCTTAAAGTCGATTTTCACCAAATTGGTTTTCTCGGGCAGGAGCGCATAGCGGAACGTCCCGTTGAGGATCGTGTACTCGGCGTTGAACGCCGGCCGGATACTTCTCACCAGCTTAGCGGTCACCTCCTTGGCTGTGTTTACGCTTTTCTCGGTAAGCAACTCGTTATAGAAGATGCCCAATCCGTCCAGCTTGATCTTGTAGCCAAGCGCCATGTGGGTTTGGCAGAAATAAGCGAGACGTTCGATGACCCCGATCACGTCGGCTTGTGTCAGGGCCGACTCTTGCGCGATTTGGGTCGCCACTTGTTTGGTCATAATTGTACCATAGTAATACGCTTGGACGCAGTAAACAGTCTCGTCCTTACGCGGCCCGATTTTCAGGTCGACTTTTCTCGCATAAAAAGGCTGTGCCATAGTGTTAAAATTTTAATAGTGAATACTCTGTTATTTCTATCAATGTCATTGACTGATACAAAAGTAAGGAAGTCGAAAACCTTACTTTCCGATGCTTTCGTTTTCATTCCGGTTGTTTCGTTTAAGGCCTTTCCTAAGTGAATAACTAGCGGCTTGTCAAGTGAACAACTAGCGGCTATACCTAGTGAATAACTAGCGGCTCGGGAAGTGAACAACTAACGGCTTGATACCTCCTTTTACGGTTCACCGAGATACTGGGCGATAATCCCTATCTGTTTAGGCGTAAATATCTTATTATGAGTTTTATAGTGCGCACCTTTCAACTCTGCGAGCAGGTCGGGGTTATGCTTTATTAGGTTGCGAAGGTTCGCGATGGCAGATTCCTCGTTAACCGTATCAGGAAAATAGAGCTTCGCCAACTCCCTTTTGGAGTACGGGCGGATTCGGAAATTCGGTTCGTTCATATATCAAAGTGTTTTTAGATGATGCCCCGAAGATACAAGAGAGGTTATGCTAAAGGCGAATATCCGCAAGAAGTATCCAAACGAATCAATAATCATCAAAATCGCCCGATGGAGTTGCTAGATGTTGATATAATTAAT
>JAQVCX010000035.1 GCA_028689545.1 Parabacteroides sp. | reverse complement strand
CCCTTTCGTCTGGCTTACGCTCTGGACGATGGCACCCGTAGCCGGCATGCTTAGAATACCGTTCATATAGTTTTTGTTTTTCAATACGCTCTCCTTAAAGAACTCGTAGGTTCCGGAAGAGGTCTCGCGGGAATAGGCCACGATCTTCATATCCGCTCCGCCCACCTCTTTCCAATTCTTGATCTTACCGGTGAAAATAGCCTCCAGTTGCTCCCGGGTGAGGTTGGACACCTTATTGGCGGGATGCACCACGACCGCCAAGGCATCATAGGCGATCACCTCCTCCTTGGTCTTCTTCCCGGCTTCCTGCAACTTCATGCGCTCATCGAATTTCATCTTACGGGAAGCCATCGCTATGTCCGTGGTACCTTCCAATAAAGCGGAGATACCCACGCCGGAGCCACCGCCCGTCACGGTTATCTTCGCCGATTTATCCTTATTCATGAAATTTTCGGCTTCAGTCTGGGTAAGCGGCAAACAAGTATCGCTACCCTTTATCTTCTGGGCAAACACGTTCGTGGCGAACAAACAGGCTGCCATGGCAGCCACAAAAATCGTCTTCTTCATTACTTTGTATTTATCTTTTATTTACGATACAAAATAAATACTCCGGTATTTCAATGGGATGAAACAGGTGTTACAATCCCGTGAATTAAAACTTGTATTGCAGGCGGACCGTCAGCACGTTATCCTTCCGGTCGTTCTCGTAGCCCTTCACGAGATCGCTTTTCTCGTTGAAGTTGAGTTCGTAGTAGGCTTGCAGGCGGATATGTTTATTGAAATGATAAAGGCCGCCGATGCCGATCGTGCGCTGCGCCAAGTCGGTCTTCGAGGTGAAGCTATTCTCCGTGCCAACCTCATTGCCGCTCACCTTCGTATTCGGGTCATAAACGTCATATTTCAACACGGCGGAGAAGGGAGAGGCACCAATATCTTGTATCAAATAGAAAAAGTAGCCTAGGAAAGGACGCTTAAACAAGGCGTTCTCCGGCAGATCCTCCGGGCGGGTGCCGTAGTTCGGGCTTTTGCTGCTTCCGGCGATACCAGGCTGGGTACCGATCAAGCCTTCCGCGCGAAGGGTCGTCTTTCCTAGGGAGGAGAGAAAGCTAAACTGCGCGTCCAAGCCTAGATACTGCCGCTTCATATAAGTACCCGTCTCGCCCATATCCATCTTAACGAAATGATCGCCACGCATCTCATACGCCTCTTTCGTAGGGTTGTACACGAAACCATGGTAATAAGAGAATCCGGCGCCCCATTTTCCCCAGTCGCCTATCGCCTGCTCGGCACCCAGCCGACCGATAAAGTCCTTCCGGCTATCCGTCTCCCGATTGATACTGTTTCCGGCGAATAGGCCGGCATCCAATCGCAAGAAGCTCAACGGGCTGGTAGTCTGGGTACGTAAGGTAAGCATCGCGCCCAAGTCACGCTCATCCGGGAAGAAATACTGGATAACGGTAGCCCGCTCCGGAGATTCGAGCGAACTCGTGGAATAACAGACCTCATAGCCGAAAGGACGGTTGAACACGCCGGCCATCAACCGGCTGCGCTTCGTCCAAGGATCCTTGATGCCGATATACAGGTCGCGGAAACTGACGCCCTTGTCATTCACCTCGATCTGGACGGCACCTGTTCCGATACCATCATTATACTCGAACTTCATGCGACCCCGGCGGATACCGATCCGGTTGAACCCTTTATCCAAGTTCTCATTCTTATCGCCCACCTTCAAGGTAGCGTCCTCCTGCCCATATTGGTATTGTCCTTGGATATAAGCGGAGACCTTAAACTTACTAAGCTGCTTAACCACCTTATCCAAGGTGGTCACCTCCGTAGCCAACGAGTCCACACGATCATCCACCGGCCGATCCACCTCCTGCGCTCCCATACGGAATGGAAGCAGCACTAACATGAGCGCTATCACTTTTCCTAATTTCATCCCTAACTCTTAAAACTATATTTGCGTCACAAAGTTACAACGCTCCTGTTTCACACCCGTTTCACACACATTACAATCCTGTTACAAGGATCGACGGCGAATTTACATAAAATAATCGGTTCGTTCCATACATTGCACACGAGTAGAATATTTGCGCGATAATTCTAGTCCCTTTCGCACATTTATTGGGATATTATGCTACCTTTGCCTCGATTATTGAAACATTATATTTATTTTTTTGATGAAGACATTGACAATTGGAGACCTAAAGGCTCGCATTCCAATCATCCAAGGTGGAATGGGCGTAGGAATCTCTCTTTCCGGCTTAGCCTCGGCCGTTGCAAATGAAGGTGGAATCGGCGTTATCTCCGCAGCCGGTCTCGGACTCTTATATAAGAAATTATCTCCCAGCAACTACACGGAAGCCGGGAATCTTGGGTTAGCGGAAGAGATCCGCAAAGCCCGGGAAAAAGCGAAAGGCATCATCGGCGTAAACGTAATGGTAGCTCTTTCCGATTTCGCCGAACTGGTAAAGACCAGTATAGCGGAAAAGGCAGACATCATTTTCAGTGGTGCCGGACTGCCTTTGGACTTGCCCTCTTTCCTCAAGAAAGATAGCGTCACCAAGCTGGTTCCCATCGTTTCCAGCGCACGTGCCATACGTATCATCTGCGAGAAATGGAAGAATAACTACGATTATCTTCCCGACGCGGTGGTATTGGAAGGCCCGAAAGCGGGTGGCCACCTAGGATATAAAGAGAACCAACTGGAGGACCAGCACTTCTCGTTGGAAGAACTCTTACCTCAAGTCGTAGAGGAAGTCTCTCATTTCGAGAAGAAATACGACAAAAAGATCCCGGTAATCGCGGCAGGAGGCATTTACACGGGTGAAGATATCAAACGCATGATAGACCTTGGAGCATCAGGCGTTCAGTTAGGGACCCGGTTCGTCACCACTACGGAATGCGATGCCTCGGAAGCCTTCAAGCAGACCTATATACAGGCCGAGGAAAAGGATATAGAGATCATCAAAAGTCCCGTCGGTATGCCCGGACGAGCCATCCACTGCAGTTTCCTTGAGAAAGTGAAGGCGGGAATCAAGCAACCGAAAGCTTGCCCCTTCAACTGTATCAAGACGTGCGATATATCACGCAGCCCGTACTGTATCGTCACCGCCTTGTACAACGCTTTCAAAGGCAATTTCGAGAATGGATACGCTTTCGCCGGCAGCAACGCTTGGCGAGCGCAGAAGATCACCTCGGTACGAGAAACGATGGCCGAGCTAGTGAGCGAATGGAAAGCAAAGTTATAGATAGACGAAAGGCCTCTGGAAACGGAGGCCTTTTATATTTTATGGATCAAGCGCTCTTTATATCACTTAACTCAACCAGCTTATTGACGATCGCATAGATCGTAAGACCGCTGGCACTATGGATTTGCAGCTTGCGGGCGATATTACGGCGGTGCGTGATGACGGTATGGGCAGAGAGGAATAGGCGCTCGGCGATCTCCCGGTTGGTCATCCCCTTCACCACACAGACTACGATCTCTTTTTCCCTTACGCTTAACGATTGCTGCTCGTCATCCCCCACCGGCTCATCACCCGGAAGTTCCTCGGCGTTCAATCGTTCCAGTTTGTGCTTTATCTCATCGGGGCTATCGTATATATTGATTTGCTCATCATAAGAACGCAGCAGCATACTATCCGAGACAGCATATAACAAAGCGATACATTTCATCTCGGCACAACCGCTTTCCTCCTTCAAATGTTGCAACGAGAAATAGCCGGGCAAAGCCGGGTTCACGATCAACACATCCGGTTTGTGCATACGGAGCGAGTCGAAAAGAGATTCCACCGAATGAATCTCCACCATCTGGATACGGAAGCCCGGTAACCGTTTCAACAGGTTCTCCAGTCCGCTCCTTATAATAACAGAAGGTTCGGCTATCGCGATCTTTAGATTTATACTCATCGATTCATGCTTATAATTGTTTTTCCAAAGCCAATATGGCTGGTACAAACAAATAATCCTCCACACGGGTGTGTGAAGCCAAGTCTTCCTCCGTCGCGAAAATATCGAACAAGACGCTATTCAGCATATTCGTACCCGCTCCCGGATAGTATTTGATCAGGATGTTTTTCAGCTCCGTGATCTTCATCTCTATCTGGTCATGACGCTTACGGAAGATCGTGATATTGTATTTCGGATCTTTCTTCCCTTCCAACAAATTACGGACATAGGGGAAAACAGCGCGTTCCTCATAAGACATATGCTTATTTACCTCCTCCGCGTACTCATCGAAAAACTTCGTGATCACAAAAGCGACATCCTTCGGGCAATCGGATATAGCGTCTACCAATTTACGACGGATATGTGGCAAGCGGAAGTTCAAGAAGTAATCATGGGCATTATGCAAATACCGGATCAAGTTCTCGATCGACAGGCATTTGCTGATATTCTCGACAGGCATATTCACTTCCTCGACCAAGAAATTCACGACCGTAAGGAAAGTACAAGCATCCACCTCATTCTGCCGGCAAACCTCCCCGATATTCTTCTCCCCGAACCCAAGCGCTATACCAAAACGGCTCATGACTAAAACCATCGGATAGTTCTCGCAGATCAGATCACTCATTTTGTCGGTTTCCCGGTACATTCCATTTTTATACATAGGCTTCTTTCTTACTTGTCTGGGTGTTTGAATAGCCAAATATACTCCTTTTTCTTCCATATCTCGTACATTTATTATTATTTCACAAAGGCTTAAAGGACGACTCCGCCGGCACCTCCGCGATGCACTCGGTCTCTATCAACCATCCGGGACGGCAAACGGGGGCCAATACGATCAGCTGTGGCAAATCCGGGTAATGCGCCTCGAAATACTCCTTAACCACCGCGTAATCAGCCATATCTCTCAGATAGGTGATCGCTTGCGTAATATCACGAGTCGTAGCGTCCGCCTCTTTCAACAATACGCTGATATTCTCCATCATCCGCTCGGTTTGCTTCACGATATCGCCCGGATAGACAATCTCTCCCCGGTTATCGATACTCGCCGTCCCGGAGATGAATACCTGCTTGCGATCGCCATAAGTGACAGACGTACCCCGCTCGAAGGTTACGCCATACTCATAAGTAGGGTTCAAGTGAGAGGGGGCGTAGAGGTACTGGATCTGCCCCGGTTCCAACCCATCCACCGCATAACTGTCCATCTGCACCAACACCGAAGGATCGGCATGCCTTCCCTCGATACCCGTACTGGCTATATAATGCGTATTCTCAGTCAGCCCTTGCGTGATGAAAACCTCTTTACGCGCTTTCACCACACCCGCGTAATTCACATCCACGTTTTGCACGAAGAACCAAGTACGTACGCAATTAGCGGCCAGGGTACAGCGCTGTTCCATCAATTGCATCACGTAGTCGTTCATCAAAAGGCGGGTCTGGTACTCTGAATTAACGGCTTTATTATAGGCACCTCCCAGCCATAGATGCCGATAGCCGTTGCGCGACACCTCCAGCAGGCCCGATTTGTGCACCTCGGTCCGTACGCCGGTTTGCAGGTAAGTCCACAGAGCCAGCTTCGTCCCGTTCAGCGGCGCTTGTTGCACGATAGACAAGGCACAGTAAGAATTCTCGCATTCCCATTCCATTATGGCATCTGTCTGATTGGCGGCATCACTTACGAAATAACGACGGAAGACCGAAATGGCATCGCCATCCAGATCCTCCTTTACGACATTCATATAAGCCTTACGTAAATTTTCCAGTTGCGCCTGGAAGGGAAGCGAGAAATCCGTGACAGATATCAACACTTGATATTCCGTCACTCCCCCTTGTACTTCAAATGAACTGATTTGAACTTGTATGGTATCTTGTTCTACTGTCTTTTTTATAATTGTCATGTATATAAATCATTTTAAGTTTCAGCACAGACAAAGAATCATTTCTTTGCCCCCTCCTCTATCCAACTCTCCAGCAAGGATATATATTCCGGCATAGAAGCGAAAATATCGGAGTGATTATAACGAAGCTTATCCGATGAGAGTACCTCCAAAAGGAAACTCGCCGTCGGCTCACCCGGCTTCACGAATACTTTGCCCGCGGTCGATAGATCGGCCGCTACATTGACTAGCGCTTGGTAACTACGCCCTTCCGTCAGGTACAATCCGGCGGCGGCGCTTGTGCTACCGCCATGGCACGCGATGCAATTGGCATTGAATACCTGCTGCTGCACACGGGCGAACGGGCTCAGATCGAGCTCCGTGACGGGGACGGTAAAGTCCTCGGTCGGGACAGATGATAACGGATAGGAATAGAAACTATAGACCAACTCACGCGTAGCGCCCATCGTCACGATAGCGACCGACAGGTATTTCTCATTCCCCGTCAATCCCAGCCTCGCGCTTATATGCTTGTTGGCCGACGAAGGCTCCGGGATCACGGCTGTCGTTATCGGCGTGGAAGGATCCTCGCCAAAAGAAGCCAGCACCAGCAACTCCTTCTTAGGAAAAGCCTTCTCTCCCTTGATCTCAAGCGAGAGATTCGCATAGGATTGATACGTACTTATCTCTTCCGGGTACACCTTCCCTTCATCGCAAGCGCCCAGCCCTGCCAGTAAAAAGGGAAAAGCGGCAAGCAGAGATAACGACCTTATAGGATGTCTCATAATTCCTCCTTTCATTAGAACGTATATTGCAACATCGCGTAAGCACTATGCAAAGGGAGTCCTAAGCCATCGTTATCCCGGTCGTTTTGCGTGGCATGTCCCGTACGGCCCATGTATTGATACATCACCTGAAGTTTCAGGTTCGAATTGAAGAAATAATAGTTGGCTCCAATAGACGGAAAATTCAGCAATCCACCCTCATCAATGCCATTCCGGTCGTACACGTCATAGCGGACGGCACCTTGCAATTTATCGGTGATGAAATATCCGACTTGCGCATAAGCCCCCCAGAAGTTATAGGCGTTAGAGATCTTCTGACGCTCGGTGAACTTCATGTTCAACCAATATCCCTCTACGCCCACGTAAAAACGATTCTTGATCCAGGCGAACTCCAAGCCCGCACGGAAATCATTGCTGCTCTCATCTTGCGCCTCCACATTATAAGAGGTAGAGAGGGCAAAGCTCATCTTATCATCGTGCAGATTGCTCGGATCACCTTGCGTGGCCGGCATAACCCCTTTCGGCATATAAGCGATACGCCCGGCGTAAAGTAAAGACATCAACCACCGATGATCATCGCTGGTCGTCTTGGTAGCTGTATTCACGTCGCCCCCCGTACCGTTGAAAATACCGACTTGATAGTTCCACTTCCCGTTCACGAGGCCGTGAACCTGCACGCCCAAATCGAAGCCCGTGGCAAATACCGGGTTGACCGCGTTCAGCGAGTGAGGCAATACGACCCGTGTATTCAAGGATGTAGGCAATACGGGGAACAGCGTCTCGCCCAGCGTTGTCAGATAACCATGGCTGAAAGGAGTCTTGAACTTACCTACACGTATACGGAAGGACTCCTTCACCGCCACGTCGAACCAAGCCTGTTGCAACAACGCCCCGCCCGTTTTAGCGGCGTTAAGAGAAAGATTGAACGTCACTTTGCCAAAAGCCTTTCCGGTGAAGCCAAGGATAGCGTTCGGGATCTCGAAGCCGGAGTTGGCCACATTGTCGGCATATAGGTTCTCCAATCCCTGGTCATCGTAGTAATTGAACTTACCGGCGGCTTGCACCAGCGCATAAGGCTTGAAGAGGAAGTCGCCCGCCCGGGTACTAAACGAGAAGCCTTTCTTGCCGGCCAAGGAAACGACATCGTTTTCCATATATTTATCATCGATCGTTGTCTGCTTGATTTGCGCCATTCCCATGAAAGGGACGCAGAAGAGCAATCCGGCTACTATTTGTTTTTTTATAGAGTGTTTCATTTCCTGTATGAGTTTTATCGTTTATTTATAATGATTGTAAGAATGAGATCAACGCGCCTCTGTCCTCCTGCGTCATGCGTGAGAACAAGATACGCGACGCGGCACCTTCGCCATCGTGCCACATAATGGCTTCCGTGATATTGCGGGCACGTCCGTCATGCAACAGATACGTATGTCCGTTCACCAGCTCTTGCAAGCCCAGTCCCCAGAGCGGGGTCGTGCGCCATTCGCAGCCCAAGGCCAATCCGCTAGGATAATCATCGTCGAGCCCGGGTCCCATATCATGCAGCAGATAGTCGGAATAAGGATGGATCACCTGGCTACCGAGCCACGGCAGTTGGGTACCATTCAGCAACACGGTGCCTCGCGGCCGGGTATGTAGCGTAACCGTATGGCAAAGATGGCATTTCGCCTCGTAGAACAATTCCTGTCCGCGTTTCACCTGCTCGTTATTCACGTTCCTGCGCGCCGGTACGCCCAAGCTCTGCATATATAAATCCACATTTTCCATATCCCGGGTAGAGACTTGTATCCCATAATTGGCGAATCCCATCAGCTGGCTCTGCCCTTCGCATACCTCCTCGGGGTAACGGTCGTTGGTGACACCCAAGTCCGACGAGAATCCCAGCTCAACGGTCAAGTCGGCATGTTGCGCCTTATTGCCCGATACTCCGATCTGCCGCACCCCGCGCTCGGTGATCCAATTCAGGCGGCCACTGATCCCATATTCGGGATAATTACTCTGAGCAGCCAAGCGTTGCAGCTCGTCTAAGTCTAACGCCATCATCTGCCCCAAGCCTACATGACGGAGAGGCTGGCGAACCGTGATACGCAAGTCGGATGCCGGTATGCTATCCGCGTACCAATCCGAAATACGATACTGGGGCGTGATCAAACTATATTTTTCGCCGTCGGGAAAAGAGTATTCCTTTTCCGTGTAGGTCACTTTCAGCTTCCCCTCGGCCTTAACACCATAAATCGCCTGGTCATGCAGCACACGACCATACTCGGGGAAAAACCCTCCTCCTTTCCTCGTTATATAAATAAGCATAGAGGAGAAACCATAACTACCCGAACCCCCATCGGTAAACAGCGTAGGTTTCGTACGCCCGGCTCCCTTATGGCAGCTAGCGCATGAATAACCGGCATAAAGCGGACCCAGCCCTCCCAGGCCTCCCGCCTCATCGGTACCACGGGCATTGTCATAAAGGTTATTGCCCAAGTTGAAACGGCTATCCAATTCTCCCGTAACCCATTCGGATGACATATCGTAAGCATCCGGACCGGTAGAGAATATCGTAGAATAACCGGCCGACAATTCCTCCGCTTTTGCCAGAGATCCGTTCGGTTTCAATATTTGCGTATCGTCCAAACCATCCTCACATGCCGTACACATGAGTCCGGTGATCAATAATACAGATAAAATGTTTTGTCTCATAAATACGCTATTGGTTGTTTAATGTAACAAAAGCCGTCCTTCCCCTTCTTCTACAGGGGGAAGGGCGGAATATGATCTTGAAGAATGATCAAGAGGGATTAGTTCGCGTTCAGCTTCGTGCGAACGGTCTTTAATACATCCACTACAGCGGCGCAAGCGTCTTGAGCGGCTGTCACCTGCGGATATTTAGTTACATCCAAGTGATTACGGAAAGGAGCCGGAATATTCTTAATGGCCGCGATAGCCGCGTTGATCTTTGTCTGTACCTCGGTATCCAAAGAGGCGTCTACTTTCTTCACCAAGGCGGAAAGGCTGTTCGTGTTTACCGAGCCATCCAAACTCCCTAAGTAGCAGTTGCGAACACCGGTGATATTATTAGCGTAATCGTCCAAGGAGTTCCAACTGTACCAAGACTCTACGGACAACAAACCTTTTTCCGGATCTTCCTTATAGTTGTTTACCGGATCACCAATCTTAGCCTCGCCTACCTCATTCGCGATGTCACCCATGCCGCCTTCCTCGCTTAGCATAGCGCCAATCACCGTATTAGGAGATGAATAACCTTTAAGTCCGCTATGCTTGATCAGCACTTGTCCGTAAGCGGTGCTCCAATCGGCGTCATCGGATAAGCCCTCGTTCCAAGCCTTGTACAAGGTTTCCGTATCACGCAACAGATCCGCGGAGACTACGGACAAATATCTTTTCACATTGTTGGAAGACACGTCGATATCATCCGTCTTCGAACCGATCTTACGAGATTCTCCATCATAGAAAATCAAATATTCAGCCGTGTGGAAACCTCTCAGCATCTGGTTAGTCTCCTCATTACCCTCAATCTTGCCGAAATCGCCGGAAGCGATGATCTGATTGATTCCTTCCCGGTCCAAAGGCCAAGTATCCATACCCGGATCCAGGTTCAAGTCGGTAGCCGGACCACCCAGGTGAGCCTCACTATATTCCCAAGGGAAACGGGCGTTTCGCCAAGCGGCACAAGCGGCATCCAAGTCGGCTTGCGTACCACTGCTCACGAATTTATCGGCAGCCGCTTTAAACGCGGTCACATTGTCAAACATCTGCTTGTAAGTAGGAAGAACCACACCATTCACATATTGGCTGATAACGGCGTCCATCTCAGCGTCGGTGATCGTAGTATCGTCCTCCGGCGTAGGATTTTCATTATTCTCACTACAAGAAGTACCACCAAAGGCTATTGCCAATCCGAGCAAAGCCACCGCAAACAAATTTCTCTTTTTCATCTCTTTCTATTTATTTTAATCGTATAATGCTATTTATTTACTAAAAATCCACGTCACGTAAGCGACACCTAGCGAGACCATATTCTCACTATTGTATTGTCCGCCACCGATACGGCGGTTCGTATAGTCCGCCTTAACCACCAGATTAGGTAACGCGTAATAATTCAGACCCGCCGTCCAGGCCGATACCTGCAAACGCTTATCGGCCGTCACGCCTGCCACCGTCTTTTCCATCGGATTATAATATTCATAACGAAGGAAGGGATAGATGTTGGGGGCTTTTCCGGAGAAGAAAGAAGCCAGGTTATACCCCACCTCGCCGCCATAACTAACAGCGGCCTTGGCTACCGGAGTACGCGGGTAACCGGTAGAGGAAGCCAAGCGATTATTTACGTTGGTCAGCGCCAGGCTCTCCTGCACATTGCCATATACGGCATTGACACGGGCGATAAGATTACGGTTCGGACTGATATATTGGGCATCCGCCGTGAAGATCGTAACCGGGGCGTTGATCCAATCGCCATTGCTACTCATATTCTTATTCGGCTTGGAAGAATTGCGTGTCGGTTTCGCGTTGTAATAAAGGGAAGCGCCCACGCGCAATCCACGTACACCCCGATAGTTCAAGCGGCCCACAAACGCGGGGCTATTGAAATTATCGGTCTCGAAAGCGCCTTGCTTTCCCTTGGCCACCCAGTTTTGCTTACCAAAGCCGTTCGCGTCGAGCCCGGCTACCACCATGGCCGTATAATCGAATTTCCCGAATTGACCGAAGAAAGAGACACCCGTCTCGTGCCAAGTAGAAGGAAGGATGGAAGTCTCGCCTTCCGGACGATATACGCCAAAGAAATTAATAGGCTCGTGATGCTCGTTCGTGAGACCTACGGGAACGATCATATGGCCGGCACGTATATTAAACGCCGGATGTATCAATTTCGTGATATGAAACTGCTCCAAGGCGACCTCGCCCCCTTTCTCCACTTCTACCTCATACTCGCCATTCTCCTCGTACCATTCGATCTCGCGGGCCGAGCCGGTACCTCCTGCCTCAAACTCAATCTCGGCACCCAAGATCCAAGTCGGCGAGAACTTATAATCAAAAGCGAGGACAAAACGAGGGATAGATACGCTCCCTCTATCTTTCTTATAAGAACCATACGGGCCAAAACGATTCTGATCGTAATCCATGTAGCTTCCGGCCATCTCGCCGTATCCCCCAAAGCGGAATTTGTTATATCCTTTCGCATAAACAGCCGCCGACCGCTCGCCGGCACTCATCTCTCCATCCTGCGCTTGCGCCGATGCGCAACAAAGTAATCCAATCGCCAATAAATTTGTTAACGTTCTCATTGCGTTTTATAATTTTTGGCAAAATTACAGGGACTGAGCGTCTGCCACAATCGCCCCAAGTAGGTAAAATGAGACCCTAATTACCTATTCGTAGGTATTCCGAAAGGATATTCCCAACGCTTCGCACCCAATAGCCCCCCTTATTGACCCGCAAGACAATGGGTTAGTTCATTTTGAGAAAGAAGAATATAACAATTAATAGGTACGCACCCTTCCTTTTTACATATATATAGGTATTGCGCATCCTTATAGGCCGACGTATCTTTGCAACGTTAAAAAGAATGTAACACTATTAGTATATCGCAAACCAAAGCCTTCTGCTAATTTTATGTAAGCATATAAGATGATTAACACCGTAGTGTCGGGAAGTTTTTATTGGTTATTTCCGGCATCACATAAAAAGAGTCTCCCTGTGAAGAGAGGCTCTTTTTGTGTTTGCTAAAAGCTAAAGCCTGATCGCCTCAACGATCCGTCGCATTAGCTAGAAGTGTTATAGATAGTAGCTCGTCTGTCCGTATTCTTTCTTGTCTGCCTATATACATACAGATCGTTTCACAGAGGTGAAGAGATCGTATCACCTAGGTGAAACGATCGTATCACGGAGGTGAAAAGATCTCTTCACCTAGGTGAAACGATTAGATAGTACGGTGCTTGGCGATACTTTGCCCAGTACTTGGCGATACTATCGTAGTATAATGAATTTAGTTGACTACTCTCCGTCTAATAGGTGAAAAGATAAAAATGAACGCGATTACCTTGATTCTGAAATAATTTGGCTATTTTTGTATATTGTTCAATATATGTCCATCAAACATACCATGAATAAGAAATCGCAGATACACAGCATGAACCTCTAAATAATAAACAGCATGAAAGCAACACTTATCATAGGGATCGGTGCCTCGCTTCTTACAGCCGGTATCGCAAAAGCCCAACAGCGGCAAGACATTACACCTAGAACGCCAAACGTAGTGTTCATCTACGCGGATGACTTGGGATATGGAGACTTGGAATGCTACGACGGCACGCAAGTGAAAACCCCGCATATAAACCGGCTCGCCCAGAACGGCATCCGCTTCACCAACGCTCACGCAACCGCTGCCACTAGTACGCCCTCGCGCTATTCCATGCTAACCGGAGAGTACGCGTGGCGCCGCCCAGGTACGGACATCGCCGCCGGAAACGCCGGAATGATCATACGACCGGAAGACTATACGATAGCCGATATGTTCAAGAACGCGGGATACGCCACGGCCGCTATCGGCAAATGGCACCTGGGCCTAGGAGACAAGGCGGGCGAGCAAGACTGGAACGCACCACTCCCCGCCGCACTGGGGGATCTGGGATTTGATTATTCCTATATCATGGCAGCGACGGCAGACCGCGTACCCTGCGTATTTATCGAGAACGGGCAGGTGGCGAACTACGACCCGGACGCCCCGATCTATGTCAGTTACCTGAATAACTTCCCCGGAGAGCCGACAGGAAAAGATAATCCGGAACTATTATACAACCAGAAGCCCAGTTTCGGACACGACCAATCCATCGTAAACGGAATCAGCCGTATCGGTTATATGAAAGGTGGAGGCAAGGCGCTTTGGAAAGACGAGAATATCGCCGATTCTATCGTGACACACGCCATAGATTTTATCAAGGAGCATAAAGAGAAGCCTTTCTTCATGTATTTCGCCACGAACGACGTGCATGTACCCCGCTTCCCGCACGACCGTTTCCGGGGAAAGAACCCGATGGGCGTAAGGGGCGACGCTATCCAGCAATTCGACTGGAGCGTAGGCCAATTGATGAAAACATTGGATGAGATGGGATTGACGGAAAATACCTTGATCATCTTGTCGAGCGATAACGGACCGGTCGTAGACGATGGTTACGCGGACCGGGCCGTGGAGCTATTAGGCGATCATAAACCCGCCGGGCCGCTTAGAGGTAATAAATACAGCGCCTTCGAAGGGGGAACCCGCATCCCGGCTATCGTACATTGGCCGAGGGAGATCAGGCAAGCCGCCGTATCGGACGCGCTCGTGAGCCAGATCGACTGGTTCGCCTCCCTTGCCTCACTGACGCATTCCCGCCTTCCGGAAGGAAGCGCGCCGGATAGCTATGATTATCTGGATACTTGGATCGGGAGAAGCAAGGAAGACCGCCCGTGGGTGATCGAGCAAGCGCTGAATAAAGCGCTCTCCGTACGCACGAAAGACTGGAAATACATCGAGCCGAGCGTAGGCCCCGCTATCATGCGGCTGGAGAATGTAGAGACCGGTTATTCCCCGAAGCCTCAGCTATACGATATGACGAAGGTCTACGAGGAGGAGAACAAGTCCTTGCAACATCCGGAGATCGTCTTCCAACTGCAGGGAATCTTACAAGGAGTTCGGGATCAAACAATCAAGGCTAAATAATGGAAAGAAGAAACTTCATCAAATCATCCCTCGGGATCGGCCTGGGCGCGACACTTCCGGGGATGGCGCATAGTAATAGCGGGAAAGAGGCAGAGACCGCCGTCTCTCCCGCCATGCCCGTAAAGAGCGGTAAGCCGCATATCATCTTGATCATGACCGACCAACAGCGGGGCGACGCCCTCGGCTGCATGGGAAACAAGGCGGTGATCTCGCCGAATATCGACCGGCTGGCACAAGAGGGCTCGTTGTTCGTGAGCGGATATTCCTCCGCCCCAAGTAGTACTCCGGGACGTGCCGGCTTATTGACCGGGATGTCTCCTTGGCATCATGGTATGCTGGGATACGGACGCATGGCCTTGAAGTATCGGTACGAGATGCCCCAGATGATGCGGAACCTGGGGTATTATACCTTCGGGATCGGCAAGATGCATTGGTTTCCGCAGAAAGCGCTCCACGGATTCCACGCGACCTTGATCGACGAGAGCGGCCGGGCGGAAAGCCCCGATTTCATCAGCGATTACCGGGAGTGGTTTCAATTGCAGGCACCCGGGAAAGATCCGGATCTTACGGGTATCGGCTGGAACGACCATGCCGCCGGTACCTATCAGTTAGACGAACGGCTTCACCCCACGGCTTGGACCGGACAGACCGCCTGCGAGTTGATCCGCAATTACGAGAATGACAAGCCCTTATTCCTCAAGGTATCTTTCGCCCGCCCGCATAGTCCGTATGATCCGCCTCAACGGTATCTGGATATGTACAAGGACGCGGATATCCCGAAACCCCATATAGGAGATTGGTGCGGACAATACGCCGAGCCGAAAGATCCCCTCCAAGGAGCATCGGATGCCCCCTTCGGCAATTTCGGCGACGCGTATGCCATAAACTCCCGTCGCCATTATTACGCCAACGTCACCTTTATCGACGATCAGGTAGGGCAAATCATCCAGACCCTAAAAGACAAAGGTATGTACGACAATGCCCTGATTTGCTTCACCGCCGATCATGGCGATATGCTGGGCGACCATTATCATTGGCGGAAAACCTATCCGTACGAGGGTTCGGTGCATATACCTTATATCGTAAAATGGCCCGCCGGTATATCTAAGTCCATACCAGACGGAAGCAGCGTAGCGCAACCCGTGGAGCTGAGGGATTTCTTGCCGACCTTTATCGATATAGCCGGCGGCTCGATTCCTCCCGATATGGATGGCCGGTCTTTGCTCAAGCTGATCCAAGGACAGCAGGAACAATGGCGCCCTTATATAGACATGGAGCATGCCACTTGCTATAGCGACGATAATTACTGGGCTGCCCTTACCGACGGGAAGATCAAGTATATCTGGAACTTCCATAACGGAAGCGAGCAGTTGTTCGATTTGCGGGAAGACCCGGGAGAGACACATAACCTTCGAGACGACGCGGCCTATCAGACTCAATTGTCCGAACTACGTAAGGCAATGGTAGAACATCTGTCCGAGCGAGGCGATTCATTCGTGAAAGACGGTAAATTGATGACTCAGGGTACGACCCTATTGTACAGTCCTAATTTCCCGAAATAAGGGACGAGCGAACCTCGTCCCTACAGACTCTTACGTTTTTTACCTTTTTTTTATCGCGGAATGAATGTATCTTTGCCCGGGAAACTAGAAGAGACTCGACTTAATGCTAGGAATCGTTAGTAAAGGAATCATTATAGGCGTATTGGTTTCGGCCCCCATGGGTCCCATCGGTATGCTCTGTATACAAAGAACGCTAAATAAAGGACGTTGGCACGGGTTTGTCACCGGATTAGGGGCCGCTCTGTCCGACGTGATTTATGCGGCACTGACTTGTTTGGGCATGGGAGTTGTCGTCAATTTCGTGGAGACGAACCAAGCCCCCCTGCAATTGATCGGGAGCATCGTTCTCGGTGTTTTCGGGTATTATATCTTCCAGAGTAACCCTACTAAGAACCTGAAGAAACAACGAGAGAAAAAATTATCATTCACCCAAGACTTTATTACAGCTTTTCTACTTACCTTTAGCAATGTTTTAATCGTCTTACTCTATATCGGATTATTCGCCCGGTTTGGTTTCGTGCTGCCGGAACATTCGTTTTGGTTGCTGGCATTGGGCATTGTTTGCATAGGGTTAGGAGCCGTCCTCTGGTGGTTCGGCATAACATATATTATTGGAAAACTGAGAAAATGGTTCAACATTAGAGGTATTTGGTTACTAAACCGGATCGTGGGCTCTGTCATTATAGGATTGTCTATCATCGGTGCCCTGTCGGTTTTATTGACCTCCTACTTACAATGGCCTTTACTTCAAATCTATAGTTAAAATGAAAAGACTGAAAGTTCCTGTTATTCCCGTTCTGGATGTACTCGATATAACATCCATCGAACCGATCCTTGAGGTGCAAGCCCAACGTGAGTTTCTCACCCATGCCAACTGGCGTGAGTATCCGTATAAACCGATCACCGCTTTTAATATAGCCCGGACAGATAAAAATCTATATATACGATACAGCGTACAGGGTAATTCGCTAAAGGCATCTCATGAGATAGACAATTCCCAAGTTCATAAAGATAGTTGCGTGGAATTTTTCATGAAGAAGGAAGGAGACTCGCATTATATGAATTTCGAGTTTAATTGTATTGGGACTTGCGATGCCGCCCGCCGTACCTCACGAGATATCAAGACATCGCTTTCGCAAGAAGAGTATCAAAGCATCATAAGGCTCCCGTCGGAGAGAAGAAGGGTGTTCGAAGAGATTAAAGGGATTCATACATGGAACTTGATCGTAGTCATACCACTCAAGTTGATGGGGCTAGATCCGAATAACCTACCGGAGAAAATACGAGGGAACTTCTATAAATGCGCCGATGAGACGATGAATCCGCATTTCGTAAGCTGGAGCCCGATCGACCTTCCCGAGCCTAATTTCCATTGCCCGGAATTCTTCGGGGAGATCTACTTGTAGTCTAGACGTAGCGTGCCGCACGCGGCACGCTACGTCTAGACCGGCAAACCCTTCGAAGGCTATTTATTGTCCTTGCCAAGTTTCAGCTCAATGACAAAGGCTATTATCAAGCCGATTCCCCCGAATAAAAGAACCGAAGCCCCATAAGCCGTACCCGCCACCTCACGGCGATACCAGTCATCAGCATAATAAGGCTCCGCAGCCATACACATATTAATAATAAAGCCTACCAACAGCCCCAATCCGATTCCCGCCAAAAGGCATCCAGCCTTTAAGCTACTGAACGAGAAGTTTCGCATGTAGTTAGGCAGTCCCAATTTACCATCGAAAGCGGAGGCATCCAGTTTATCACCGATCTTCTCGATAATCGCCAAACGTTCTCTCTTACGAACAAACAACTCAAATAATCCGTAAATACCCGCACAAACGATTCCGACAACTAGCGGAACAGAAATAAAGTCCATCATAACCGTATAATTTTAATTGATTCATTCATCTTGTTTGCTAATTTGACGCAATAGTCTCCCACAGGTTACACCTCCGGAGTGAAAAATATTCTTTATTTTTGTTGCCGCAAGTTGTAACCTATTTACCCGGCTTGCGTCCATTAAATACAATGGAATTGTATACCGATACATATTATATACAAAGGATACAAGCGGGGGACGTGGCATGTTTCGCTTGCCTTTTGGACAAGTATAGCCGCCCGATTCATTCACTGATCCTCAAAGTGGTACGAAGCCAAGAGGACGCGGAGGAGTTGGCGCAGGATACGTTTATGAAGGTATTCAAGAACCTCGCCTCATTCAAAGGGGATTGCAGTTTCTCCACCTGGATTTACCGGATCGCTTATAACACGGCGATCTCGTCGGTCAGGAAGAAGAAATATGAGTTTCTAGCGATTGAGGAGACTACACTTGATAATGTATCGGAAGAGGAGGTTACGAACCTGTTCGGGCAGACCGGGTCTACGGAACAGGTTCAAAGGCTGGAAGCCGCCCTCGATCAACTTCCGCCGGACGAACGGGCCTTGATCTTGCTCTTTTATTGGAAAGAAAAGACAATAGAAGAGCTGGTCTCCATCACCGGCTTGACCGCCTCGAATATTAAAGTCAAGCTACATCGCATCCGAAAGAAATTGTTTGTATTATTAAAAGGAATGGATCATGAGTAAGATGAACACAAATAAGGAACAACCCGATTTGCTGGGGGATTTATTCAAACGCATACCGGAGGAGGAGCTTTCCGCCTCGTTTCGTTCGAACGTAATGCGACAAATCATGCTTGAGTCCGCAAAGGCAAAGAAACGCAATGAACGGTTCTGCCTGGTAGCGGCGATCGTGGCCTCGCTTATCATGATTTCCCTCGCGGTCGTATCTTTCGTATATATGGAGATACCCCAGATAGCCGTCCCTACGATAAGTACTTCGGCTTTGGCTTTCTATTTATATATAGGAGCCATCACGCTCATTCTTCTATTTGTGGATTATAAATTGAGGAACCTGTTTCACAAGAAAGGATAAGCACGAAACGAGCCCCTTCCGTATACGAGGAATCGATAGACAAGGAACCGTTCAGCCGCTCGGCGATCAAAAGACAGATAGAAAGTCCAAGACCCGCGCCGGGTTTATAATCATCCTGCTTCTCAAAACGGTTGAATACCGTGGCTTGTTGTTCAAGGGGAATGCCAGCGCCGGTATCCGTAACGGCTATGCGTACCTTGTCCCGGTCCGGCTCCAGCCGGAACGATAGATTAATCTCACCTTTCTCCGTGAATTTAGCGGCGTTTGTCAACAGGTTTGTCAACAGCTGCTGCAGGCGTAGATTATCTACATGTACCACGACAGATTCCCCGGCGGGAGAAAAAGTCAATTGAACCCCATCCGGCACCCGATGACGGACACTCTCCAACGCCATTTGGCAGCACTCTAAAAGCAGATGATCCTTGATATTGAAATGAAGGTCTCCCGTCTCCATCCGGGATAAATCCAACACGTCGTTTACCAGATTCAACATCAGATCCGTGTTATTCCGGATGATAGACGAATATTCTTCCCGCTCTTCCGTATCGGTAGAGGGTTCCACCAACAAACTAGAGAAACCAACGATCGCATTTAGCGGGGTCCGGATCTCATGGCTCATATTGGCAAGAAAAGCGCTTTTCATCAGGCTGGCCTCTTCCGCACGGGTTTTCTCCTTCATCAATCGTCTTTGGGATTCCAAAAGCAAGTCTTTCTCTCGCTGTAATTCGTTTTTCAAGGATCGCAGATGGCGGTAGTATAAAAACAAGATATAGAGGAGGATCAATAACACGACCGATATGGATAGGATAAAGATCAACAAATATTGTTTCCGCGCGATGCGTTGCCCGGCCTCCTCCAGTTCCGCTTCTTTCAATTCCTTTTCGTGCAACTCATGCAAGGTCCGCAACTGATTTACCTGCCGGAGAAAAGAAGCTCCTCGCCTTTCCGTCATCACACTATAAAGTTCATCATATAGAGCCATGACCTCCTCTAGCTGGCCCTGTTCCTTTAAGATATCCGCCTTGAATGAATATCCTCGGGCAACCGCTCTGTCTCCAACAATTCATTTATACAACGAAGTGCCGACGGTATATCTCCAGCCGCCTTATAATAACGAGCCTTAACCGCCAAGTAGGTATTGATCGCATAATCCCCCTCAACCCAATGACTACCAACATAAGAAGAGGCTTTATCCAAAGTACGCTTGGCATTCGCCAAATCCCCTTTCGAAAGATAAAAACTCGTGTAAAAAGAATAGAGTAGCCAATATTCTCTTTTAACAGACAAAAGATCGTCTCTCTCTTGACCGGTCTTATACCGCTCATCCAACAAAGTCTTATATTGTTCCAAGATCCGTTCCGTCCACGCATATTGCGTCGTTCGCACGCTGCTCTCCAATTGGTAAGAAGTTAGCCGGAGCTTAGTATCCATGATATCCGGCACATCTTTTATATCCTCCAACAAATCCAGACCTTCTTGAAACGAGACAACGGCATCGCTATCCCTCCGGATTCGTTGGTAAATCAACCCTAAAGTCTCCGAACAGCGAAGCAAGCCGTATTTATGCTTCAAACGGCTCGCCACCCGATATAGATCCATCGCCTCGCTCATTGCCAACTCATAATTCTCTCGCCAAAGGAGATCCTGGCTAGAAAAGCTCTTCACGTCAAAGAACACATTCGGATATTCATGACGATCCTTCGCTATGGAATCTACGATATTACAGCAATATACCAAACTATCACGCTTAGACTGGTTGTAATAATATTCGGCCATGCCTTTCAAACCCCTATATGCGATAGAGATGGAATCCACCGCCAACGCGTTCTCATAAAGACGTTGATAGTAATCTTTCATTTCGGCTAGAGGAGGCGAGGAAGATTCCGCCGAGCCGACAAACACACCAAAGGAGATCAAAACAATCATCCCTATACGTATGGACATCCAGTTCTTGAGTCGGTTCATCAGTCTCATATCGGAGTTTCTATTAAATTCGTCGGATGTATAAAGACAAACCGGGCACCCCCCTTATAAGAGATGTCCAACGATAAAGAACCATTAAGCTGTTCCGAGATAATCTGGCAAACAGATAATCCCAAACCAGTACCTTGAATAAAATCGTCTAATTTCTCAAACCGCTCGAATATCTTTTTATACTTATCCTCAGGGATTCCACAACCTGTATCCGTAACAGAGAAACGGACCTCCCCTTGGCTCTCATCCACGGTAAATGAGAGATTGATCTCTCCCTCGGAAGTGAATTTAGCGGCATTCGATAACAAATTAGTCAACAACTGCTGCAAGCGCAAGGCATCCGTATGTAAGGTGTAAGATTCAGGCGAGTAAGCAAACGTCAATCGAACCCCGGGCTTTACACGATGACGAATCGAATCCAACACCTTCTGGCAACAAGCCACCAGATCGCTTGGCTTAACGCTAAACTTGATCTTGTTGGATTCCAAACGGGATAAATCCAGCACATCATTCACCAGATTCAACAACAGTTCCGAGCTATGATTTACCTCTCCGGCAAACTCGATCTTGTCCGCCTCATCATATTCGCTACTCGCCAATAATTCGGAAAACCCGACAATGGCGTTCAACGGCGTACGCACCTCATGGCTGATATTAGCGATAAAAGCGCTTTTCTTCTTATTCGCCGCCTCCGCCTCTTCCGTCACGACACGAAGTTGCTTCTCCGAAGCGATCAAGGAGTCTTTCTCTTGAAGCAACTCGTTTCTCAACCGCTTAGTATGTATATTCATACGCCATAACACATAGAGTAAGCCCATCAAGACCAACAGGAAACCGATAGAGACGGCGATCTGCCTCCGTTTCAAAGCCTCTTGCCTTGATTTCAATTTCAGCTCCCTATCTTGCTTCTCCAAATCATTCAAGTCATTCAAGACGCGAAGTT
This sequence comes from Parabacteroides sp., assembly GCA_028689545.1. GTDB lineage: Bacteria > Bacteroidota > Bacteroidia > Bacteroidales > Tannerellaceae > Parabacteroides. The sequence continues at coordinate 8,685 of JAQVCX010000035.1, read as the reverse complement.
GTTCGATTTGCCGGTCAAAGGTCTCCGTATTGATCCTTTCCGTCTTATTAATGATCTCCTCATAGATCGCGATCGCCTCTCGCAATTGACCCGACGACTGCAAGCTCGCCTTCTTCATCTCCAACTTATCCAGATCACCATTGATCTTTAAAGCCAGATTGACGGCAGACAGCGCACGCCTATAATCATTCCCTAAATCACGATATCGCATGGCCTTATCCATAGCCAACTCATAATTGCCGGACCTTAGATAATCCTGGCAAATCAAGCTGTCGGATAAAGTATGAAATTCACTTACGGCATGCTGCGCACTTGCGCCCACCACAAATAAAATCCACACTATTCCTATTAATAAATTTACACTGGACTTCCTTAAAAACCCTCTATTCATCAGTTTATCGCTTACAATTCGCGAACTTACAAATAAATATCAATAAAAATCGACTGTTTTCGGCAATTATCAAGGTAACCATACCAAAATCAACCTCTTTGTTGAATACGTATTCGCAATCTTGTTTGGTCATCCAATACGTTATTTATCAGCGTGGAATCATACGGTTTATTGTATATTTCTTGAAAATTGGCCACATAGTAGTTCGCTTTACTATCTATAGAAACGGCGATTACTATTAATAGAAATACGAAATACCATCTATAGAAACCGGCACCCTTATCGGTGATATTTCGTTAATTACTAATTATCAGTCAGGTAAGTCTTAGCCTCAATAAATTGGACTTATTGTACTTTTTAAGGATTAATTTGATGCGGTTACCCTGCGCAATTACAACCCAGGCGACCCAAATGAACGTTTTTACCCCTCAAAACACTTGTCTATCAGAAAAAAGCATTATCTTTGCCCCGATTTTTTGAGAGATGACAATATAAAGTCTAACTTACTAATTAAAACAAACTTAGTATTAACAATTAAAGAATGGAAAATTTAAAAAACATCCAACCGGTTGAAGATTTCAACTGGGACGCTTTCGAGCAAGGCGAGACTTACACCCAAGTAAGCAAGGACGATCTTGTAAAAACGTATGACGAGACCCTAAACACGGTAAAAGACAAAGAAGTGGTTATGGGTACCGTTACTTCTATGAACAAACGTGAGGTTGTTGTAAACATCGGTTTCAAATCTGACGGTGTTGTTCCTATGTCCGAGTTCCGTTATAACCCGGATTTAAAGATTGGCGACGAGGTAGAGGTTTACATCGAGAGCCAAGAAGACAAAAAAGGACAATTGATCCTTTCACACAAGAAAGCACGCGCTACACGTTCTTGGGATCGTGTTAACGAGGCTCTTGAAAAAGACGAGATTATCAAAGGATTCATTAAATGTCGTACGAAGGGCGGTATGATCGTTGACGTATTCGGTATCGAAGCGTTCTTGCCGGGTTCTCAGATCGATGTTAAACCGATCCGCGACTACGATGTATTTGTAGGTAAGACTATGGAATTCAAGATTGTTAAGATCAATCAAGAATTCAAGAATGTTGTTGTATCTCACAAGGCTCTTATCGAGGCTGAGTTGGAACAACAGAAGAAAGATATCATCTCCAAATTGGAGAAAGGACAGGTATTGGAAGGAACTGTCAAGAACATCACTTCTTACGGTGTATTCATCGACTTGGGTGGCGTAGACGGTTTGATCCACATCACAGACCTTTCTTGGGGACGTGTTTCTCATCCGGAAGAAATCGTTCAGCTTGACCAGAAGATCAACGTGGTTATCTTGGACTTCGACGACGAGAAGAAACGTATCGCTCTTGGCTTGAAACAATTGACTCCGCACCCATGGGATGCTTTGGATCCGAACATGAAAGTTGGAGACAAGGTGAAGGGTAAGGTAGTCGTTATGGCTGACTACGGCGCGTTCATCGAGATCGCCGCTGGTGTAGAAGGTTTGATCCACGTTTCAGAAATGTCTTGGACACAGCACTTGCGTTCTGCTCAAGACTTCATGAAGGTTGGCGACGAGATCGAGGCTGTAATCTTGACCTTGGACCGCGACGAGCGTAAGATGTCTCTTGGTATCAAGCAATTGAAGGCTGATCCTTGGGAAAACATCGAGGAGCGCTTCCCGGTAGGTTCTCGTCATATGGCTAAGGTTCGTAACTTCACTAACTTCGGTGTATTCGTAGAAATCGAAGAAGGTGTAGACGGATTGATCCACATCTCCGACTTGTCTTGGACGAAGAAGATCAAACACCCGTCTGAATTCACTCAGATCGGCGCTGAGATCGAGGTTCAAGTATTGGAAATCGACAAGGAGAACCGTCGCTTAAGCTTAGGCCACAAGCAATTGGAAGAGAATCCTTGGGATGTATTCGAGACAATCTTCACGGTTGGTTCTATCCACGAAGGTACGATCATCGAAGTATTGGATAAGGGTGCCGTTATCTCTTTGCCTTACGGCGTAGAAGGTTTCGCTACTCCGAAGCACCTTGTAAAAGAAGATGGTTCTCAAGCTCAAGTAGACGAGAAACTTTCATTCAAGGTAATCGAGTTCAACAAGGAAGCTAAACGTATCATCCTTTCTCACAGCCGCATCTTTGAAGATGAGCAAAAAGGCGCAAAGGGAACTTCTGAAAAGAAAGTATCCTCTAAGCGTGGCGGTAAAAAAGAAGAGGAATCTGGAATGGTAACCGGTCCGGTTGAAAAGACTACATTAGGTGACATCGAGGAATTGGCTGCTTTGAAAGAAAAACTTTCTGGTAAGTAATTAATCCTTCTTTGAGATATAATAAAAGGAGATATCTGATTCAGGTATCTCCTTTTTCTATGTTATTCCTACAGCGGCTTTATTTAGGAGAAACATTCTTCCGTGACATGTGTCTCACATGGCTCGGAAATACCCAACAAACCATTGATCTCCTTTCTTCTCTCTAAATCCGTAAAATAAGTCTCTACAACTTTATAAATATCAAAACCTCCCGTAGAACCGGCCGCCAAGTTTAGTGATTCTACCAACTTACCTGTAGCTTTATGAATCTCAGCTTGTTTCAGCAAATGAAATTCTTTCCCGTGAATTAATTGATTCTTTCCCATGATGTTCTAATTTTAGGTTATACAATATATTACAAAGGATTTCTATTCCTGTCCTAAAGATACAAATATCTTATATATGACCTAATACTTTTATCTATTTTTAAATCGGTTCATCTATTTTATCAGTCGAAAGGGGAAATATGTCTCCAGATTCCATTAATTTTGCCAGAAAACAAGAATGAAAGAGTTAGTAATATTCGATCTTGACGGAACACTATTAAATACGATCGCGGATTTAGCCCATAGTACGAACCATGCGTTGCGGCAAAACGGCTTTCCTACGCATGACGTAAACGAGTACAACTTCTTCGTAGGAAACGGCATCAACAAGCTATTTGAACGTGCGCTGCCCGAAGGTGAGAAAACGGAAGAGAATATCCTAAAGGTAAGGCAAGAGTTCTTGAAGCATTACGATCTGCATAACACGGATCGCAGCGTTCCCTACCCCGGTATCCCCGAGTTGTTAGCCACGTTGCAGGAAAAAGGAATAAAACTTGCGGTCGCTTCCAATAAATATCAAACCGCTACCCGTAAGCTCATCGCCCATTTCTTCCCTTCCATACAATTTACGGAGGTTCTCGGACAGCGTGAAGGAGTAAAGGCGAAGCCTGATCCCTGTATCGTCAATGAGATCGTAGAACGAGCGAGCGTATCCAAAGAGGACACTCTTTATGTAGGCGACTCGGGCGTGGACATGCAAACCGCCATCAACGGCGAAGTGACATCCTGTGGGGTAACATGGGGCTTTCGCCCTCGTGCGGAATTAGAGAAATACGCACCCGATCATATTGCGGAAAAGGCGGAAGATATACTCAGGTTCATTTAAAAGATGTCGGCCATACACGCGCACTGAAAAGAAAATGAAGTTATATGGACATACTCGAAATAACACGAAAGCAAGATCCTCTCTTTTCTGTCTTCAAGCAAGTATACGCGGCAAGTTTCCCTATATTTGAGCAACGAACAGAAGAGCAACAAGAGCGGGCCTTCCAATCTCCCAACTATCATCTAGCGGTTTATCTGAAAGAGAACCGCTTCATTGGCTTTATCTCATACTGGAATTTTAGTACCTATATATATATCGAACATTTAGCCATCCATGAGAACTTCAGGGGACAAGGATATGGTAGTTCGTTATTGGATGAATTTAATAAACGTCAGCATAAGACCCTCTTGCTAGAGATCGATCCTATCACGGATGAGGTATCGGCTAACCGGTTAAAGTTCTACAAGAAATGCGGTTTCTTCGAGAATGGCTATAAGCATATCCATCCTCCCTACAGAAACGCCTATCAAGCCCATCCCTTAATCATCCTAACAACAGCACGGCCGATAACCGAAGACGAGTATATCCAATTCAGTTTCGATTTGCGGGATATAGTCATGGCGAATTAAAGAATAAGAGGGAACAGCAAAAATGCCGTTCCCTCTTGTCTTTTATCCGCTTCCATCCTCACGGAAGTACTTACGGATGAGCTTTTAATTTATTACTTTAGTATTAATACTCCCGCATGTTCTACCATCGCGGTGTACTTGAAGAATCTATCTCCACACGGGAATTTCAGAATTATAAAAAATACCTTTTAAAGGAAGAGATGGGCGTTATCCACCCATCTCCCCTATTGTTGTTGTTTAATTATTTAACGATTGTCTTAACAGCGTCCTCACCTTCTACGGCTACAGCTACGATACCAGCAGGTACAGAGATTGTAGCGTTATCGGATGTAAGAACTGTCTCAGCAACTACCTTACCTAAGATGTTAGTGATAACTACTGACTTACCAGCTGCGCCTTGAACGGTTACTGTACCGTTACCAGCTACGATAGATACGCCTTCTACGTTGTTGATGTTATCATTAGATGTAACATACTCATCTTCCGGAGTAGGACGTTGTGCATTGAAGATCAAAGCACCGTCAGAACCAGTCTTAGTCGCGTCGAACTTAGAATCACCACGAGTCAATACCAAGCAACCATTCTGCATCTTCAACCAAGCTGCGTAAGAAGGAGCGATTGAACCGCGAACAACTTCGCCGAAACCGTCTGTTGCCTTACCACCTGCTTTAGATGCAGCGTCTGTAACATCAATCTTAGCACCATCTTTATGGTAAATATTAGACTCGAACAAGAACTCATTGTTCTCACCCTCTACACCATCAGCATAAGCAGTCATAGCCTTCTCCGGACTTACATAACGGAAAGACCACGTAACGTTCTTATGACGGTCTGTTCTCAAATCAATAATACGATCTGTCAACTTATTGTCCTTATAGAACTTGAAGATCTTAGCTGTATCAATCTTAGACGGCTCTACTTTCTCAAAACCGTTAGTCAATACGATCAAGCTGTCACCAACCTTGATTGCAGGTACGAAACCTACGCGAGTGTAACCACCCTTGATATCCATGTAAGGAGCATTGAACTTGCTAGCAGAGTGAAGAACAGAGTCTCCGAAGCTTACCAAATACTTACCATAAGCGAAACCTACATGAGAACGAGTAGCGTGAACGCATTCGTATCGATCGTCCGTGGGAGTTCCGTCAGGTTTGATGTGAGGACCTGCCTCTGTACAAGGATGAGTCACAATAGACAAATCTTGATCTTGACGAGCCACAGAAATCAAATATTGCGGTTTGATATAACCTAAGCCACGATTTACCCAAGCAGTATCAACATGGAATACCAACTTACCATTAGCAACCTCCTTGTTCCAGATACCAGCGTAGTCTACGTTCTCGTCTGTCAGACCACCCTTCTTGTTCCACTCATCCATCAAGTATTCCTTACGGATCTTCTCAACAAAGATCAAGCTATCAGCTGCGTCTCTATTTTCACCATATCTTTCACCTAGCAACTCGTTGTCGAAACGACGATACAACGGAGTTTGATCCGGCTCTACCGTGAAGGCAGATGTACGAGTCTCATTCAAGAACTGAACTTTCAATACGGCGCTCTTACCATCATCAGCAGTACCTACCTTGTGAGTAGCGTCAGCATATGTTGCACCTGTAGCAGCATTAGCTAAAATAGCATTTGACCATACATAACCTGTCATCTGCGATGTTATGTCTTTGCCTTCAGCATCAACATATTTAGTAACATTACCTTTAGCATCCTTCTCTGCAGCATACGCATAGATAGGAGTACCCTTAGCATCCACCCATTTCGGAGAAGACTCAACGATAGCATAGAAATGCTTAGCATTGTAATGGTTATTCTCCTTGAAGAAGAATGTATCAACCGGAGCAGTAGTGCCATAGTTAGCAGCACCCATAGAGTACTTCTCATTGTAAGCCTCAACCAAAGACTTAGCGCCATCAGCAGTCTTGATTACATAGTTAGTTCTCTCCAATTTAGCGGCACCAATAGCTTTCAACACCTTTGCCTCAGCATCTGTTGATCCATAACCAAATTGAGCGGTAGAACCTTCCACCAAGATATAACGGCTAGCGTCTTCCTTCACGTAGTTTACAGAATCCTTATCTGCGCCATTAGCCATCCAATAAGAATCCGTGAACGGGTTCAAGTAGTTGAATACATACTTGTTAACGCGCAAAGAATCAGACGGAATATAACGATAACCTAACTTCTTATCACCTAAGATCTTCGTATCTTCAATCTTAGTGAATGTAGCTTTTGTCAAATCAAGACCATTGATTTTTTTATCTGCAATATAATATTCTTTCTTACTGCTATCATTCCAACTCAACTGTACAGTTTCCGTCAATGCCGCAACAGGGAACTCACGGTTTACAATCAAAAGAGGAGAAGTAGCTTGCGCTTTGTCGCTTGCCAAAGTCTTCGTTATCACCCATTGATAAGCTGGCATGTGCAACGGATCTTGCTCATCCAACGTTACCCATTGAGCCTCATTTGTTACATTGTTATCATTCAAGTGGATAGGAGCAGCCAATACTTGTCCCTTCGCATTCGTGATGATATACAAACCTTGATCCAAAGAAGTCTTATCGCTTGAAGCAACGCAACCATTGATTCCAAAACCAATCTTAGTATTGATAGCCTTGTAACCGATTGTAGCGATACGATCAGCTACCGTATAGTTTTGCAACTTAACGAATAATTGATCAGCATTCAGATCTTTTAATTCACAATAGATATCATGATAGGTATAAGCACCAACGTAATCACCTGTCACTTCATAGCCATTTGCATAATCATAGACTGATGCATCTTTCCAATAACCTTTCTTATCGGCAGGTTTCGTATTGTCTCTCATACGAGCCTGTTTTACTTGAATAAACAAGCTATCACCAGACGGTCTGTAAGTAAACAAGAACTCATGTTGCTTAGCAAGTAAACCTGTTAAAGCATCAGCATATTTACTCTCTCCAGTGTTTGACCAACCAAATTTCAAAAACTCAATACCAACACCATTAGCAGCTGTATCGACCTTTAAATAGGTTTTTTTTGTCGCATCATCCTTCTTCACAACATAAACAAAGTTGCAATCATCAGCCAGATTACCATTTGTAGGTAAAGCCTCAAACTCGTTGGTAGAGAATGGATTTACATCGGCATTCGCATCAGGAGCAAAAGTCAACACATTTTTGTTATCCTTCAAATAAGCATTGATCTCACTTGCGCTCAATACATAAGTACCAGCGTTGGACAATGTTAATTTCAATGGATTTAAACCTGTAACTGGCTGATATCTAGATTCAGAAGCTTTATCTGCAGTCGTCTCTACAGTGACAACCTCTCCTGAAGCCAATTCGGCCATAATCAAGACCTTATCTGCCGCAGTAAAAGTATACATCGGCATATCTGCCTTCAACTTACCACCTTTTTCAGTCCATGTCGGAGAAAAGGCCCAGCCACCAAATGCTTGACCAACCTCAGAAAGATTAGCTTTGTCAAAAGCTAAAATAGCCTGTGTTGATTTATTGATGAAGTCATAGATAGGCTCTTGTCCTTTGTTCTCTGGTTCCGTAATCTGGACACACCATAAAGATGATTTCACATCAAACCCAGGAGTAGCAGGATCTACCATTTTGTAGATAAACTTACCTGCTGCATTTTTTACAACAACAAGCACTTTTTTGCTTGCCTGATCCTTCAACTGATACACCCCTGCAGGAGTAGCAGATGTCAAGTACTCAACTGCACCCGCACCGTCTCCGCGCACTACACCAGTGATATCCGCCGCATTCGCAGAGAACGCAGAGGCAATCATCAAGCTAGCGCATAAAAGCGTAGTAAACTTTTTGTTCATAATAAATAAATTAATATTAATACTAGTGTTTATTAAGATAATCAATCTGTTAGACTAATTAAGAATCGTCGTTTGCCATCAAAAACGACTAGTCTAAACCATCGATTCTATTAGTCATTTGCAAAGGTACGCGTTTCTTCGATACTTACAACCCTTCCGGGCTATTTTTTCGCCGCTTATTCTCTTTCTTATCAATAGGATAGGTTATCCTTGACGAAACAACCGATTCCTTCCACGAACCTCTCTTTTTACTCTTCAAAAAACGCAAGATCTAAACGATGGTTTAAACTAGTCGTTTTCTTATCCTAATAATATATAATGTACGCCCGTACATTAATATATATCCCCAAAGACAAGAAGTATTTATAGCGTTGAAGGCATTGCATTGAAGGTGAAAATAACA
>JAQVCX010000145.1 GCA_028689545.1 Parabacteroides sp. | reverse complement strand
TTATCAGATCGGCGACTACGAAAAGAGCTCTTACGCGTCCGCCGAGGCTCAACAATTAAGTTTTTACGTTGATACTCTCCTCTACATCATCAAACAGTACGAGGAGGAGATCACTTACAAATTATTTAGCGCCGACGAGGTTTCCGCCGGATTGGTCGCTAAATTTAATGTCGCCGTGATCCTTAGAGCGGATCTCAAGACTCAGATCGAGACCTTGGCGTCGGCGGTTGGTAACTTTATCTATACTCCAAACGAGGCTAGAGCCTTGTTGGATTTAGAAAATAAACCGGGAGGCGATCGTCTCCTTGGCAACGGTGCAAGTATTCCGGTCGAATTAATCGGAACTCAGTACCAAAAAGATCAAAAAACCGAGGGAAAGGAGGAAAAATTGTGGCAAATGTCATTGACGACGGACGAACTAAAGTCCCTAATGGCGTCGTGCTTAAGTCCGGAGACGTAACAATCCCGGAAGTAACCGACGAAGATCTTAAGAAGATCAACAAGTTTACTCTTAAGGCATTGTCTAAAGAGGACGTTTTCGTGTTCAAGATCAGCGCTTGCGACAATGGATTAGACGATCGCAACTTTGAGCCGTTCAATTTGAGCGCTCTAAAGGATCTCAAAAAGCTATACGTCGGTAAGACGGTAATCAAGGATCACGCCCGCAAAGCGGACAATCAGATCGCCCGGGTATTTGAAACCGAGCTCTTAGAAGATCCTACCAAGACTACCGGCGCCGGGGAAGTCTTTACGACTCTCCAATTAAAAGCGTATATGCTGAGAACTAAATCGAACGAGGATCTAATCGCAGAAATTGAGGCGGGGATCAAGAGAGAAGTCTCTACCGGTTGTCGTGCTAAACACGCGTATTGTTCTATTTGCGGTACAGATAACACAAAAACTTATTGTCCCCACTATCACGGTCGCGAATACGACACAAAGGACGGTAAGAAAACTTGTTATTTTACTTTGGACGGAGCTAAAGAGGCTTACGAAGTTTCACTCGTAGCCGTACCCGCTCAGCCTAGAGCCGGGACTACAAAGTCTTACAAAGAAGAGATCGCCGGCGATCCGGAGGAAAAATCCGAAGATCAGACCGGGATCGAGAAAACACCGGACGAAAATCCGGCTAAAATCAGCGAGAAAGCGTTAGGTCTTAAAGAAAGAGATCTCGACGCTTTTATTTATGCACAAAAACACAAATATTTAGGGGAAGAGTCCCCGGAAAGTATGGAGGAATAATATTCATGAATAAGAAAATGAGAGAACTTATGTCTCAGATCGAGAGTAAATTAGCTATGGCTAAATCTTTCAAGGACGGCGAAAACAAGGATATGGAGGGAGCTATGGAAAAAGCCTCCGCTCTGTATGACGAAGTAGACGCACTCCGTAAACAGTACGATCTCGAAGAGAAAGCAATGATCGCAGAAAAGGCGCTTGTTACTGACGACGCTCAGAAAGTCGGCGAAAAGGCTAAAGAGGGAGCCGAGGATCCCGCAGAAAAAGGAGAAAAAGCTCCTAAAGACTCCATGAAAGAGTTTGCTCAGTCTGCCCGTAACGGTTTCTATCAGCCTAAGAGCATGAGCGAGGGTTCTAATACTGACGGCGGTTATACCGTTCCGGAAGATATTCAGACCAAGATCAACGAGTATAGAGACTCTAAAGCGTCTCTCTTACACTTGGTAGACGTTGAGTCCGTATCTACTGATAAGGGCGCTCGCACTTTCAAGAAAAGATCTCAGCAGACCGGATTTACTAAAGTCGGCGAGGGCGGAAAGATTGGAGCTAAAAATACTCCTCAGTTCGAGCGTATTTCTTACGAGATCGCTAAGTATGCCGGTTATTTCCCGGTTACAAACGAATTGCTCGAGGATAGCGACTCCAATATCGCTCAGACTTTGATCGCTTGGATCGGAGACGAGTCCCGCGTTACCGCTAATAAGTTGATCTTAGGCGTAGTAAGAGAAAAAGAGGCGGTAAACCTTGGAAACCTCGACGGTATTAAGAAAGCCTTTAACGTAACTCTTGGATCTGCTTTCAAAGCAACCTCTAAGATCGTAACTAACGACAACGGTTTACAGTATTTCGACACTCTGAAAGACGAAACCGGTCGCTACTTATTATCTCCTAATCCAAGCGATACAATGTCTATGAGACTCGCCGTAGGTGGTTCTTATATCCCGGTCGAAGTTGTACCTAACGACGATCTCGCAAACGACGACGCTTACGTTCCTACCGCCGATAAAGATATCGTAGCCGGTAAAACATACTACACCAAAGCGGGCGACGTTTATACCGCCGTAGACTCTCCGGTTAAAGCAAATATCGCTACTTACTACGAGATCGAGTCTCGTATTCCTATGATCCTCGGCGATCTGAAAGAGGGCGTTAAGTATTTCGATCGTAAGAAGATGAATATTAAAACTTCTGACGTTGCCGTTATGGGCGACCTCAACGCTTTCGAGGAAGATCTTACTCTGTATAGAGCGATCGAACGCGAGGACGTTAAGGTTAAAGATAATAAGGCTTTCGTTAACGGCTATATCGTAGCTTAGTCAACCTTTGGAGGTGCGAGTCTATGAGTAAATTATCGTTAGCAGACGTAAAAGATTACCTCTGTATCGATTTCGAGGACGACTCCACCAATCGGATTTTAAATAACCTCATGAGCGTAGCCGACTCTTATCTTAAGAGTTCGGTCGGGGATAATTACCCGGCGGAGGATTTTAAAGCGAAACAGATCGCGCTATTGGTTATCTCGGATCTCTACGATAATAGAGATCTCAACGAGAAAGTAAGCTCTAGCGTGAGAAAGATCGTTGACGATTTCTCCCTACAATTACGGTTAGAATTGAGGCGGGGCGTCTATGACGCTCCAACCTCTACCGAGTCCGGAGGGGAGGCGGTCGCAAATGCAGAGTCCTAAACCTATCAAGATCCAACGCTTGACCGACGAGGAAAAGTGGGAGCTTGTGAAACAGATCCACGCGACCGTAAACAAAGCCGGAGGTAACGCTTATCTTGGATCGGGATCCGAACAATCGAGCTCGTCTAAGACCTTTACGGTACGTTATCACGCGGAGCTTGCTCCGATACAATTTAATAAACAATCATACCGGATCATTTACGGTGGTAATGTCTACATGATCGAAGATTACGACGATTACATGGAGAAACACCTATCGATCCGGCTTTTGGGGGTGTCGCGAGGTGTCAGAGAAAATTAATCCGAGCGAATTAGCCGGCGTTATGACCGAGATCCTTAAGGATTACGGCGACGAAGTGGATAAAATTATCGACAAAAAGGCTAAGGACGCTATGAAAAATCTTGTCAGATCCACCAAGCAAGACGCCCCGGTTAACTCACGCTCACAAGGTAAGCACTATAAGGATCAGATCTCAAGTAAGACTCTTAAGTCGGAAACCCACAAAAAGAGTTATTTGTGGTATGTAAACGGGGATAAATACCGATTAGCGCACCTTTTGAACAACGGACACGCCAACCGAGACGGAGGTCGTACTCCGGGAGATAACCATATTACACGAAACGCTCAGATCGCGATCGAAACCTACGAGCGGGAAGTAAAGGAGGCGATCCAAAATGGAGGATCCTAAAACTTGGCTCGAGAAAAACTCCGAGTCTATAAAGTTCGCCGATACGTCTTGGAAAAAACCTCCGAGCTATCCTTACGGTGTCCATCTTGACGATTGCACCACGCGAGGAGCGGACGATCGGCTTTGTATTACAGATCATGACCTTACGGTCGAGTTGTACGCAGAATTAGAAACGAGTCTCGAGACGGCTAAAGCGTCGATCGAGGCTCTTTTTATTGAGCGAGCTATGGAGTTCGAGAGCCTCGGTCGAGTTTGGATCGAGTCCGAGCGACATTGGCAACAAACCTATACACTCTCCTACACGGAGAAATTTTAAAGGAGTATTTTAAATCATGGCAGATAAAGATCGAATTATCTTAGGCTCCGGTAAAGTTTATATTACCGAGTTTACCGGCGAAATTCCGGCAGACGCTACCGTGGAAGTAGCCGGAAACTTACTCGGCTATATTTCCGGAGGCGCTACTTTGGAATACAAGCCAAGTTACACAAAGGCTAAGGACGATTTAGGTATCGTTTCCAAGACAATTTTAACAGAGGAAGAGGCTACCTTTAAGACCGGGATCCTTACATTCAACGGCGAGACACTCGCTAAGTTATGTAATACCGGTCGCGTAAGCGTTGCCGACGGTATTCGTACCGTTAAGATCGGCGGAGTTGATAACTACGACGGTAAAAAGTACCTTATCCACTTTGTACACTCTGACGAGGCGGACGGAGATATCCGCGTTTCTATCGTCGGCGTTAACGAGGCGGGTTTCTCTTTGGCTTTCCAAAAAGACAAAGAAACAGTTATCGACGCAGAGTTTGCTTGTCAGTCTATGGATAATGAGGGAACTCTTATCATTTTCAAAGAGGAAACAACGGCGGTAGCGTAACAAAAATTAACTAAGGCGGGGAGAAAATCCCCGCTTTTTTCACTATAAGGAGGATTTAATCATGGCAAAAACACTTGATTTCACAAAAGCAAAAAAGAACTTTTTAACAATCACTTTCGTAGACGGCGAAAAGATCTTAGTCCGTACACCTACTAAAAATATCATGGATAAGTTGATCGAGCTTAAGTCAGCTTTCGAGGGTGTAGAGGAAAACGAGAACAATACTCAAGCTCTCGGAGAGATCTACGACATTACCTCTATGATTATGAGTAATAATATCGCAAGGAAAAAAATCGAGGTTGACTATTTGTCCGAGGTTTTGGATCTCGAGGATCTTATGATCTTTTTCGAGTCCTATATGGAATTTGTGAACGAGATCAACGAAGTAAAAAACTAGATCTGCCCTACTATCCGGATAAGGATAGCGATAAAAAAGGGCATGATTACGAGATCGTCACAGTATGGGAGAAGATAGTCGCAGATTATACCGGATTATCTTTTGCCGAGATCCAAGAGCTCGATTATTTGGATTATCTACTTTACCGCCGGGACGCCTTTATCTACAACAAGGAGCAAAGCGAAAAGGGTAGAGAATATCTTGATAACGCTTGGAGGATCAAACAGACCGCCCCGGATAAGTCCAAACTTAGAGAAAAATTCGGAAAGGAGGACTAATGGGACAAAGTGTTAAAGGGTTGACTATCGAGATCGGCGGAGATACTACGAGCCTCCAAAATGCACTCGGAAAATGTAATACGGCGAGTAAAAACCTCCAAACGGAGTTAAAATTTGTTGATAAAGCTCTTAAGTTGGATCCGTCTAACGTCGAGCTTGTAACACAGAAAAAGCAACTCCTTAAAGAGGCTATCTCTACGACCAAGGATAAGTTAGACGCTATGAAACAAGCTCAAGCGCAAGCCGACGAGCTTATGAAACAAGGCGTCGAAGTCGACCAAGAAGAATATAGAAAACTCCAAAGAGAGATCGCTTTCTCTGAGGAAAAATTAAAGAATTATCGCGTCGAGCTCCAAAATGTACAACTTGATCTCGCGAAAGTGTCCGAGAATACAATAAAATTCGGGCAATCGGTCGAGGATATGGGTAAAAAGCTCATGGGTGTAACGACGGCGATCGGGGCGTTATCCGGTGTCTCTATCAAATTAGCGAGCGACTACGAGGACTCGTTGGCGAAAGTAAGCACGATCGCCGATACGACCGAGGTCTCTATGGACGATCTTTCGACCGCGATCACGGACTTGTCTAATCAATCCGGGATCTCCTCGAGCGAGATCGCCGAGAATGTTTACAACGCTATTTCCGCCGGGCAAAAAACCGGCGACGCGGTTAATTTCGTAAGTAATGCGACTCAGCTCGCGAGAGCCGGTTTCGCTGAGAGTGGAGACGCTCTCGACATTTTAACAACAATCATGAACGCCTACGGTCTCGAGGCGGATAAAGTAACCGACGTGTCGGATATGCTTATTCAGACTCAGAACTTAGGTAAAACGACGGTTGGAGATTTAGCCTCGGCTATGGGTAAAGTTATCCCGACGGCTAACTCTATGGGTATCGGTTTAGATCAGTTGACCGCCGGTTATACAATCTTGACGGCGAAAGGTATCGCGACCGCCGAGTCTACTACCTACATGAACTCAATGTTTAACGAGTTGGGTAAGAGCTCGACCACGGTCGGAGGTATTCTCAAAGACAAGACCGGAAAGTCTTTTCAAGAGTTAATGGAAAGTGGATCCTCTCTCGGAGACGTGCTCGGGATTATCCAAGACTACTCGAAAGAGAGCG
>JAQVCX010000034.1 GCA_028689545.1 Parabacteroides sp. | reverse complement strand
CCTCGCCGCCCTTGCACACATCCGACAACTGCCTTAAGAAGCATTTGTAAATCCAAAAAGAAAAAATTATATTTGCAGAGATTTAAAAGAAATAGAAACCAGACAGAGTTTGAATTACACTCCCTGATGGGGATGTGTAATATATATAATGTAGTATGAAAGTGGATGAAAATTTGCTTGTAGATCTGAAGAATGGAGATGAAAAGGCTTTTGAGACTCTATTCTGGAAATATAATGAGCATGTATATCATTTTATTTACTCATTACTATATGATAAATCTATGGCAGAGGATCTGACCCAGAACGTTTTTCTTAAGATTTGGGAGAAGCATGCGACGATAGACGCGGAGCAGAACTTTGACTCCTATCTATTCACCATCGCTCGTAACTTAGTTTATAAAGAGACAGAGAATCGGCTATTCTCCGAGAAACTGACGGAAAGCCTACAACAGCAACTATCAGATGTCGATTCTTTCGTAGAAGAACAAATCGACGCGGAGTCTTTACAAGAATATATTAATAGATTGATAGAAGAATTACCACCCTCACGTCGGGAGATCTTCCGTCTGAGCCGTCATGAACATTTATCATATAGAGAAATAGCGGAACGCCTCTCTATCTCCGAAAAGACCGTGGAGACACAGTTGAGTAGGGCTTTGCGTTTTTTGCGAGATCGGCTGTCTTCCGATGGCTTCCTTTGTCTTATATTACACTTTATTATTCTTATCGGGTGTCCAATTCTACATTCCAACGTTTAGCGTGTAACGGTATGCCATCATAAACCATTGGCCTGTGATACAGATCTCACTGAAACACATCGATCTACAACGAAATGCTGTGAGGGGTATGAAATGTAAAACGGATG
This sequence comes from Parabacteroides sp., assembly GCA_028689545.1. Taxonomy (GTDB): domain Bacteria; phylum Bacteroidota; class Bacteroidia; order Bacteroidales; family Tannerellaceae; genus Parabacteroides. Next base: position 29,612 of record JAQVCX010000034.1, on the reverse strand, counting down.
TCTTATTTATTAATGAATGTTAAGTATTCTATTCCTTGTAAGGGTACGAAGGCTTTTTCGGATATACCTATTACATGATGGAAAAAACGAACGCACATATTGAATTGACAGATCATCTTACGAGTGGAAAGACTTCACCGGAGATGGAGGCCTTGTATCGTCAAAGATGGGAGGAGTCCGCGAATAAGAAGCTTCCTTTGGAAGTGCAGGAACGAATGCTTGCCCAGATAAAAGAACAGATGGAAAAGCCTCGCCGGATAAAACGGAAATCCTATCCTTTATGGCGAGAATGGCTCTCATATGCGGCGGTAGCATTGATCTGCTTGGGAATAGGAATTGGCTCACATTGGTATTATATGGAACAGGCTGTTTTATCTGATCCCCAGAATTATGTTGTATCAGCGGACAAAGGACAACGTGCGAGCGTAATTCTGCCAGACGGAACGAAAGTTTGGTTGAACTCACATACTCATCTTGTTTATGATACTAATTATGGAGTGAAAGAAAGATCCGTCTTTTTATCCGGAGAAGCCTATTTTGAAGTTGCGAAGGATACGGAACATCGTTTTATTGTAAAAGCGGGAAGTATGGAGGTCGAGGCTTTAGGGACGGCTTTTAACGTAAAAGCTTATGAGGACGATAATGAGATGATTACAACCTTATTTGAAGGGAGTGTCCGAACAATGGTCGAGAATGAGTTCGCAATATTATCTCCGGATCAATCTGCGATTTTTAATAAGAGTGCCCATAAGTTATCTGTAACTCGTCCGAGGAATGCCTCTTACGCTCGATTATGGCGTACGGATGAATTAGCTTTTTCGGGTGAATCATTGGAGGATATCGCGGTTTTATTAAATCGCATGTACAGCGTGGAGGTTAGGTTTTTATCCAATAAGATTAAGAACTACAGTTTCTCGGGGGTGATCCGGAATAATAGCCTGGATAATGTATTTGAAATAATAAGCCTTACGGCTCCGATTACGTATGAGTCGGTAGGTGATACTATTTATTTAAATGAGAAATAGAATGTTGAATGTTAACCTAATAAAGAAGAAGCCTATGGGATGAGTTAGATGATTGTAGTAAAAAAAGAAGAAAGGCAAAGCCCTTCTTCCTCTTAAGCAAAATCACTTATATGTAATATCTTTAAGGAAATAACTAGCCGGTTATAAATAAGATAGAATACGTAAATGATTTGCTTGTAAAGTTACCTGTTTAAAATCTATGTATTATCAAAAAACTTTTAAAAATGAGTAATTTCAAGCACTCTTTTTTCCGGACACTTTTGTATGCCCAATTATTGTCGGGCTTTTCCGGAGTTGCGATTGCCGCCCAGATATCGTTGTCAGTAAAGGATAGACCGATGAGGGAGGTTATTAAAGAACTAGAGGAAACAACTGAATATCGTTTCTTCTATAGTGATGGGATTAAAGGTCTGAATTCTCCTGTATCTGTTAATGTGGAGGATGCGGATATTAACGCTGTAATGGATGCGATAGCAAGACAAGCGAATGTGGCTTATGTATTGAAATCGGGTCATCAGATCGTTTTATCATCGGTAAAAGCTATCCAGCAGCAAGATAATAAGAAAGTTACCGGTACTATTACAGACCCGAAAGGTGAGCCAATTATTGGGGCAAATGTGGTCGTAAAAGGATCTACAAATGGTACTATCACAGATATAGATGGTCATTTTTCCATTGAGGTAACTCCGAATGCGATACTTCAGGTTTCTTATATCGGTTATGTAGCTCAAGATATTCTGGTAGGCAATAAGAATAATCTGGTTATATCTATTCATGAGGACACTCAGAAACTGGATGAGGTAGTAGTGGTGGGTTATGGTTCCCAGAAAAAAGTGAACTTGACCGGTGCGGTAGAGCAAGTGACTAGTGATGTATTCGAGGGGCGTCCTACCGCTAATGCTACCCAGATGCTTGAAGGTGTTGTTCCGAACTTGAATATTTCCTTGTCTGATGGAAAACCGGGACGTACGGCGGATTTCAATGTACGTGGTGCCGGTTCTATCAATGGAGGTAGTGCTTTGGTATTGATTGATGGTGTGGAAGGAGATCCTTCTATGTTGAATCCGAATGATATTGAGAGTATTTCCGTATTGAAGGATGCTGCCGCTTCCGCTATTTATGGCGCACGTGCTCCGTTTGGCGTGGTTTTGATCACGACGAAGAACGCTACGGAAGGTAAACCTAAGGTGACATGGTCTTCCAGCTATTCGTTACAATCACCACAGAATGTACCGGATGTGGTTTCTGATGGTTATATTTGGGCAAAGCATTTCTATGACGCTTATTTCAATTACAATCAAGCGAATCCTTCCGGTATCAACAAGACACAGCAATTTTCCGTGGCTTGGCTGGACGAGTATAAGCGCCGTCATGATACGGGCGATTTCGGGACGGTGATCTCCGATGGCTCTATTGGAACAAAAGGTCGTTATGTATATTATCCGGAAGGAACTGACTACTATGATCTGATGTATAAGAAGAATGTGTTTGCGCAGAATCAGAATCTTTCCCTCTCTGGTTCCGACGGTAAGTTTGATTATTACCTATCGGGACGTTTCTATAGCTACGATGGGCTTTTTGATAGCGATGAGCAAACGGATAAGTTTAAGACCTATAATATGCGTTTCAAGGGCGGTTATCAATTAACTCCTTGGTTGAAAATTAGCGATAACTTTGAGTTCTCTCATAACAAATATTACAACCCGACTACCTATTCGGAAGGTTCCGGTGTGGTATGGAGAAACATTGCGGACGAGGGACATCCGTCATCGCCACTGTTCAACCCCGATGGTACGCTGACCTATGCCGCTGTCTATACCGTGGGCGATTTGCTTTATGGACGTAGCGGTATTACGACGAAGAACTCCAATTTAAAGAATACCACGACATTCAATGCGAAGTTCTTGGATGGCCGTTTGCGTGTGAATGGTGATTTCACTTATCAACAGAAGACGCAAGAGAAGACTAAGAAACAGGTACGTTCGCCATATGCTCGATCAGTCGATGCGAATGGCGAGAGCAAGATCGAACATATCACGGGTACTTACTCCAACTTAGCGGAGACAACCGATCATACAAACTATCTAGCTACGAACCTTTTCGCTGAATTTGAGGAAACCTTTGCCGAGAAACATTATTTTAAGGCTATGGCAGGATGGAATTATGAGAAATCCTCCTTCAAACGTATCTATGCTTATAATGATGACCTATTGACGGATGATGTGGATAATATGAATCTGGCGATGGGTACCGACAACCGGAACATTACCTCCCAGTGGAAGGCTTATCAATTTGGCGGTGCTTTCTTCCGCTTGAATTACGCTTTCGATGATCGCTATCTGTTGGAAGTGAATGGGCGTTACGATGGTTCTTCACGTTTCCCGAGTAATGAGCGTTGGGCATTTTTCCCCTCGGCTTCCGTAGGTTGGCGTATCTCGCAGGAGCCATGGTGGAATGTTAAATCCGAACATATTTCGAATGCTAAGATTCGTTTTTCTTGGGGCTCGTTGGGTAATGCGGCTGGACTGAGCAATTATCAATACATTCAGACGTTAGGTATTAGTAAGTCTGATTATATCCTTGATGGCTTACGCCAGAATTATATGTCATCGCCGGCGGCTCTTCCGGGTAATTTGACTTGGGAGACTGCTACAACGTATGATGTAGGTGCAGATTTGGGATTCTTTGATAATCGTCTGACTGTAAGTGCGGATTATTATATCCGTAAGACAACTGATATGATCGTGAATGGTCCGACTGTGCCCGATGTGTTCGGAGCTTCTTCGCCTAAAGGTAATTATGCGGATATGTCAACCTATGGTTACGAGTTGTCGCTAGAATGGAAAGATGGATTTGACTTGGCTGGTAAACGATTTAACTATAGCGTCAAGGGAACATTGGCTGACTATTATTCGGTGATCGACAAGTTTAATAACACAAATATGTCATTAAGCGAACGAGCTAATCAATCGCTTGACAAGAATTATTACGAGGGAATGCGTATCGGTGAACTTTGGGGATTTGTATCTAATGGCTTATGGCAAGATCAAGCGGGCATAGACGCTGCGGAGGCTGCTGCTAAAGCTGCGGGACAATCCTATTACAATCCGCTCATGCAGACCTCTAAAACCTATAAATTGTATCCGGGAGATATAAAGTTTGAGGATTTGAACGGTAATGGTTATATTGATCGTGGGCAAAATACGGTAGATGATTCGGGAGACCGAAAGGTCATCGGTAATGAGGAACCTCGTTATATTTATAGTTTTACGCTTTCTGCTGATTGGAACAATATTTGGGTAAGTGCTTTCTTTCAAGGGGTAGGTAAGCAAGATTGGTATCCATCCAATGAGGCTTCTACTTTCTGGGGACAATATAATCGGCCGTATAATCAAATGCCTTCTTGGCACGTAGATAACTATTGGACTCCGGAGAATCCTGATGCTTTCTTACCTCGTTATGCTGGTTATTACGCTCCTTTCTATAGTGGACATAAGAATGCTAACACACGCTATTTGATGAATGCGGCTTATCTGCGTCTGAAAAACTTACAGATTGGGTATAATTTACCATCGGCATGGATCAAGAAATTGTATCTTACGAATGTAGGTGTATACCTGTCTGGTGAGAACCTCTTTACCTGGTCTCCACTTTACAAGTATTCCAAAGATGTCAATGTGTCGAATATCGGTGAATCGGATAAGGACTTGACATCCAGCAATAGTGGTGATGGATATAATTACCCGATGATGAAGTCGTTCAGTATCGGCCTAAGTGTTACATTTTAAAGAATAGGAGATTATACGTATGAAAAAGAATATAATATTAAGCGGTCTGATGGCACTTTTAGCTATATTTTCGGGGTGCGAGATGAATGAAGAACCTAAGTCGGAGGCTTCTGTGGATATGGTATTTAGCTCCGAAAATGGTTTGAGAACTTACGCGTACTCGTTTTACAATGTCTTGCCTTCCCGGGGAAGTGCTTTCCGGAGTGATGCTACGGCAGATTATGGAGTGAAGAATTCCTTGGGTGGCATGGAGGTTGGCGCTTATACCACGAATAGTGCGACGAGCTGGTCATGGTCGGCTCTACGTAATATAAATTTCTTTTTGGAGAATAATGTGAATGAGTCGCTGAGCATGGCTGTCCGTGATAATTACAATGGCATTGCCCGCCTGTTCCGTGCCCGTTTCTATTTTGATAAGTTGGTGGAATATGGAGGGGTGCCTTGGATTGACAAGGTATTTAATGAGGCTGAAGACCCCGATCTTTATAATCCGCGTGACACGCGTGATATGATTATCGGGCATATCTTGGAAGATCTTGATTATGCTTATGCTAATATCTTGGAAGAGGATGCCACGCATAACTCCACGATCGTGAATAAATGGACAGCTGCCGCTTTCAAATCTCGTGTTTGCCTGTTCGAGGCTGCTTGGCGTAAATACCATGCCGCAGACCAGTTGGATGTCGCTCGTACGGGATGTACGGAATATTCGGCCAATGATTTGTACAAACTAGCGGCTGGAGCGGCTAAGGAAGTAATGGATAACGGACCGTACAAACTTTATACCGCAGGCGCTTATAGCGAAGGCCGTGGAGCGTATCGTGAGCTTTTTATTGCCGATAAGGCAGTTACCACGGAGGTAATGATGGCTATTGAGACTGACAAGGTGTTGGGGCTGGGTGAGCAAAATTGGTGGTATAATTCGTCTACTTACGGACCGCACTTGTGTATGAGCCGTAAATTTATGTTGTCATACTTGAATGCGGATGGTACACCTTATGAAGAGAAAAAAGCAAATGGAAGTTATAAGAATTTCGTAGAGGAGACAACAGGACGTGATACTCGCTTGAACCAGACTGTTCGGGGAGCGGATTATACCCGTAAGAATGCCTCTGGTGTTTACGAGCCGATGGCGGCTAATTTCACGGGACATACATTGACGGGATATCAGTTTACGAAGTTTGCCATGGATGACGTGGCTTATGATGATGCGGCTACGAATGATAATGATATTCCTATTATGCGCTATGCTGAGGTCTTGTTGAACTATGCTGAGGCTAAGGCTGAACTGGGTGAACTGACTGATGCGGATTGGGCGGCTACGATAGGTGCGCTTCGTTCTCGTGCCGGAATTATGGGGGGTACACCGCAGACAGGTACATTGACAACCCGTCCGTCATCCGCTGAGCCTTATATCGCTTCTTATTATCTGACTATCTCTGATCCTTCTTTGTTGGAGATCCGTCGTGAGCGTGGTATTGAGCTTTGTCTGGAGGGCTTGCGGCTAAATGATTTGAAACGTTGGAATTGCTGCGATCTTTGGGTGAACGATCCTTGGGAAGGTATCTTTATCCCGTCACTTAACCAATCGTTGGATGTGAATGGCGATGGTATTTATGATGCCTATTTCTATGATACGGATGAGATCGCTGATGGGAAGTATGCTTCGATAGGTGTCTATGTAGGTACAAATAAGAGTAATGTGCTTAACGTTAAGCCGGTTCAGGGTGGCTATTTGATGAAGTATAATTACTCCGGACGTAGTTGGCCGGCTCGTCAGTACTTGTATCCGATACCGGAGGTGGTAATCCAGTTCAATACGAATCTAAGCCAGAATCCAGGCTGGTAATCAAGGAGGTTTATCATGAGAAATCTAATTATAGTATTTATCTCCTTATTTAGCTTCTGCTCCGGAATATTCGGGCAGCAGAAATGTCAGTTGAACGTTGGTAGTTTTAATCTCCGCTATGATAATGACGGAGATAAGGAGGATTCTTGGGTACACCGGAAAGATATGGCGATATCTTTGGTGAATTTCCACGACTTTGATATCTTTGGGGTTCAGGAAGGATTGATTCACCAAGTAAAGGATTTGGTACAAGATGGTACGTATACATATGTCGGTGTAGGTCGGGATGATGGAAAAGAGGCTGGAGAGCATGCGGCGGTCTTATTTAAGAAAGATCGGTTTAAATTATTGGACTCGGGGAATTACTGGTTGTCGGAGACGCAGGATAAGCCTTCTTTTGGTTGGGATGCGCAGTGCCGTAGGGTTTGCTCTTGGGCAAAGCTAAAGGATAAGGTCTCGGAAAAGGAATTTTATTTCTTTAGTGTCCATTTCGATCATATCGGTAAGGTGGCACGCCATGAGTCAGCGTTAATCATGTTAGCTAATATTAAAAAGATAGCGGGGGATTCCCCTGCTATCTGTGTTGGCGATTTTAATGGTACTCCTGATTCTGAGCCTATACGGATCTTAATGAAAGATGGTCTGCTGCTGGATTCTCGTGAGATATCTAGGGTTGCTCCATACGGGACGGTTGGAACGACCAATCAATTCAACGTAAACGCTCCGATGAAGAGCCGGATTGATTATATCTTTGTCACTAAGGCTATCCAAGTGAATCGATATGCTACGTTGAATGAGCAACAATATGGTCATTATCCATCGGATCATTTTCCGATTATGATTGAAGCTGAATTTTAATTGATAAGGAGATTAATAAAGTAAGGTATGAAACGATTTATCTATTCTTTTTTGTTGATGTTGTGCTGCGTGTGTGCGTCGCAGGCAGCCTCTATGGTAGTAGCTACTTACAATATCCGTAATGCGAATGCGGGTGATTCGACGAATGGAAACGGCTGGGGACAGCGTTATCCTTATATCGCACAGTTGATACAGTTCCATGGCTTTGATATCTTTGGTACGCAGGAGGGTAAATACCATCAGTTACAAGATCTAAAGAGTGTGATGTCCGGATACGATTATATTGGCGTGGGGCGTGATGATGGTAAGCAGGCCGGCGAGTACTCCGCCATATTTTATCGCACGGAGAAATTCGAGGTGCTCGATCATGGTGATTTCTGGTTATCTACGGTAACAGATCGTCCAAATAAGGGATGGGATGCCGCGCTTCCACGGATTTGCTCTTGGGGTAAATTCCGAGATAAGGAAACGGGTTTCACGTTCTTGTTTTTTAATTTGCATATGGATCATGTCGGTGTGCAGGCCCGTGCGGAGAGTGCGAAACTTATCTTGAAGAAGATACAAGAGTCTCCAGAGAAACTACCGGCTATCTTGACGGGCGATTTTAATGTAGATCAGCATAATGAGTCGTATGCACTGCTGGATAATTCCGGTCTTATGCGGGATTCTTATCAGATTTCAGATTTACGGTATGTGCCCAATGGGACATTCAATGGTTTCCATGTGGATCGGAAGACGGATAGCCGTATTGATCACCTGTTTCTGACTAAAGAATTTAAAGTGAAAAGATATGGTATCTTGACTGATACTTACCGGTCGGAAGCGAAAGACGCGAAGAATGAGCAAAACGCGAATTTCCCGAAAGAGGTCTCCATGCAAAAGCATGTGGCTCGTGTTCCCTCCGATCATTTCCCTGTGGTGATAGAGGTCGAGATGAAATAATTCTAAACTTTACAACGAGTTAATAAACTGGTGGCCGGAGGACATAGTCTTGTGTGATTATGCTCTCCGGCTTTATTTAATGCTAATATTTTTTTTCGGGGGGGGCGCAATACTAAAATCAGGAAATGTATTTGTCGCGTTCATGCAGGTGTAAATTTGATATCTCATCTTAATTTGTTAATTTTGCGGTTTTTAGCTTTATATCATGAATCTTAAAATAGAACCTAAAGAAATTATTTATGCTTATAGCACCCCTATTGTTCAACAGACATCATTCTGGTCTAAGGTAAAAGAACGATTAGGGATGAATTCTTGTGCTTTCGAATTTTCCGTTCGAAACAGTGATATTTACTCTGAGGTGGGTGGCTTTTCATATACCAATGCCGATTTTATTATGTTTTTTCAATATTTTAATGACCGGGATTATTTGGCCTACATCCCTTATGGACCAGAAATAGAACCTTCGGAAGCAAATCAAGGCGCATTTTTGGAGGAGTTGTCGGAAATATTGAAGTCTTATCTTCCCAAACACTGCATAGCCTTGCGCTATGATTTGAACTGGGAATCCCATTGGTGCAGGAAAGAGGATTTTGATGAGAGCGGTAATTGGATAGGATTGCCTCAAAAAGAATTTCAGGAAATCAAACTGAATTATGGGACTTGTAACCGGAATCTACGAAAAGCGAACACCAACATACTACCGGCCAATACGATCGTTATAGACTTGACACAGGATGAATCGACCATATTAGACCGGATGAAACCCAAAACCCGTTATAATATTCGGTTGGCTATCCGAAAAGGGATCGATGTCCGGTCTGTCGGCATAGAAGGATTAGAGATATGGTATGAACTCTATACGGAGACCGCTTTACGAAACGGACTGCATCTGAATGATATCAGCTATTTCCGTAATATGTTCGCCTCGAAAATGGAATGTTATGACAGTGATGTGAACGTAAAGCTCATGATCGCCTATCATGATAACATCCCGCTGGCCGCCATGTTCCTGGTACTTTCCGCACATCGTGCTACTTATCTTTACGGGGCTTCTTCCTCTGAATCGCGTAACTTGATGCCTACTTATGCCTTACAATGGAAGGCTATGCAAGTGGCGAAAGAAAATCATTGTTATGAATATGATATGTTTGGAATTGCCCCCACCCCTAATCCGTCACATCCGATGTATGGCCTATATAAGTTCAAACATGGTTTCGGGGGAGAAATATTCCATCAGCTTGGTTGTTGGGATTATCCGATTAAAGAAGATAAATATAATTATTTCACAGCTTGTGAAATGAGTATGCAAGGATATTATAACTCTTGATAGAAGATAAAGAATTGAGCTGAGAAGGTGTAGATAAAGAGCTTGACTCAGGAAGCGATAAAGATGTTACTGTTATTCTTGACGTAAAAATATTTACAGGGATGCGTGCTATTACACTTATATCGAGCAGGAGGGGAACGAATGGTTTTATATGAAAAAGAATGATAAAATAACCAATTGAATAATAATTTCTCTACATTTGCGTCACAGGAGATTTGAGGAGAGACACATTGGTTCCTCGAAAAATATCCTTCTGGAATATATATAATTGATTTTCAGCAAGACGATTGCGAATATTCATGATAATAAAGATCATATGCCGGAAATTCATGCTGATAAGGTTTTAATGATAGCGATCGGTAATAATGACTATATCAGTTATAATAAACTGTTTGATCGTTATTACGGGTGTCTTTGCCAGTATGTGTATGGCTTATTGATGGATAAAGATGATGCGGAGGATGTCGTGCAAGAGCTTTTTTTGACTTTGTGGAAGAATCGGGAACGTATTGAAATAAGGGAAAATGTATCTGGATATTTATATAGGATGGCTAGACATTTAGCCTTAAATTTTATCCGTTCAAAAAAGCAGATGGGGAGTTTACCCGAGGATCAAGACCAATTACTTCTATCTTATGAGGACAATCGACTGGAGACGGAGGAATTTAAGATCGCTCTTTATGACTGTATAGACCGTTTGCCGGATCGTAGCAGAGAGGTGTTACTGCTTCATCGGGTAAAAGGATTGAAGCAAAAAGAGATATCTGATGAATTATCCATATCCGTAAAAACAATCAAAAACCAAATATGGATGTCTTTACAGAAGCTGAAGAAATGCTTGGATATGAAAGGTGTATAAAATAATAAGAAAAATCTCAAGGTCCGGATAGGACCTTTTTCTATTTGTGGTGTCATTTAAATAAAGACTAGACTCATGAAGGAAAGAAAACAAATAGGAGAATACATCGTTGACCATTTATCTGGAGAGATGGACGAAGAGGCCATGGATCCGATTCTGGATGAATGGTTGGCTGAGGATGAGTCTAATCAAGAGGATTTTGAACGGTATAAAGAGATATGGAAAGAGACGGGCTCTTATCTGGAGCAAGGAGCCTTCGATACTCAATATGCGTGGAATAAGATAGATCATGTCAACAAGAAGAGAGCTGATAGGTGGAAACGTCTGGTGAATATCGGCTATATCGCTTCGGGAGTGGCAGCTACTTTGTTGCTTGTTCTTGGACTTTCTATGATGGGGATGTTCGATAGTCAACCGGAAATGTTGGTTCGGATGACAGCGGATTATGGTAGCCGTTCGGAAGTATCCTTGCCGGATGGTACCGTTGTCAAGCTAAATTCTGGTTCGGATATTACTTATTCCTATAATGCGAAGGAGAATATCCGGGAGGTGAACTTTCAGGGAGAAGCTTTCTTTGATGTCTCGAAAAACAAGATCCCTTTTGTGGTTAAGATGGCGAACGGACTTCGGTTGAGAGTTTATGGGACCTCTTTCAACCTGCAGGCTTATAACGATGAGCAAACGGTTGAGGCCTCATTGGTGGAGGGTTGTATCGAGTTGGATCATGGAAACGACAAGTTGCTAATGAACGCTGGTGATATGGCCGTTTTCGATAAGCAGACCGAGGAGATGAAACCGGTTTCAAACGTATTGTCTCATTCATATAGCTGGTTGGAAGACAAGCTGTATATGGATCATATGTCTTTGGCCTCTGTCTGTAAGTATCTGGAGAGAAGATATGACGTAAAGATCGATATCTCGAAAGATTTGGGAAATAGCATACATTATGATGGAGTCATACAGGAGGAGACCCTAACGGATATATTGAGAGTCTTATCCCGGTTGAGCGATATAAGCTATAGCGTGAAAGGAAAAAATATAAGTATAACCTCTAAATAAGTTAGCCTATGAAGTAAGAAAAAAGAATATTATGAATTACACAAAAAAACGGGAAATGCTGTAACATCCCCCGTTCTCTTTTTGATCTTTAAAATTAGTGCTCGTAACACTAGTGTTAACTAACAATCAATTTACAAATATATGGATTTTTGGAATATATCAAGGCCGGAAGAGTCTCCGGTCTTTAAAAAAACTTTGTCTATTATGAGATTGACGACATTATTCTCTATCGCATGCTCACTTCAGATCTCGGCTTCTGTTTATTCGCAACAGACAAAGTTGTCTTTGGACGTTAATGACCAGACAATTAAAGAGGTCTTATTCCTTATAGAGAATCAGTCCGGTTTCCGCTTTATATATGAAAGTGAAAAAGTCAACTTGAATAAGAAAGTCTCCGTGCATGTAAAGGAACAGACCGTGGAGACGATCTTGAAACGTCTCTTCGCACAAGAGGGAGTGAAGTATGAGATTACGGAGAATAACTTCATCTTGATCAATTCCTTGGCAAAAAGCGAGAAAGCTGCCCTTTCTTCACAGGCCGTTTTACAAAAGAAGAATTTGGTGAAAGGTGTAGTGACCGACGAGAATGGCGAACCTATTATCGGTGCGAACATAGTTGAGAAAGGTACTACCAACGGAACGGTTACGGACCTTGATGGAAAGTTTACGATGGAGGTACCGGAAAACGGTGTCCTTCAGATCTCTTACATTGGATATGCCATGACGGAATTGCGTCCCGGCAAGGAAGCGAACTTGAACGTGAAGCTACGGGAAGATGCCTTGCAGATGGATGAGGTTGTGGTTGTCGGTTATGGAACGGTAAAAAGAGCGAACTTAGGTGGTGCCATATCTACAGCTGACGCGAAAGCGTTCGAGTCTCGTCCGATTCAGAACGCGGCCCAGGCTTTGCAGGGAGAGGTACCCGGTTTGACGATTACACGTGCCGGAGGCGCTCCGGGTTCGGACATGACCATGAAGGTTCGTGATGTGTCTTCTATTAATGGTGGTACTCCTCTTGTTTTGATTGATGGAGCGGAGGGAAACATTAATATGATCAACCCTTCCGATATCGAGAATATTTCCGTATTGAAAGATGGTACGGCCGCTATTTACGGTGCTCGTGCCTCGGATGGTGTTATTTTGGTGACCACGAAAAGTGGTAAGCGCAATCAGAAGACATCTGTTGCTTTCGATGCGTATTACTCTATCAAGACTCCTGCGTTGTTAAGGAAACCTGCGAATCTATTGCAGCATGCGGAGATGGCCTTGGAGATCACGGATGGATCATTCACTCCGGAATACACGAAGGATCAATTGGACTTGATCCGGCAGAATAGCGATCAGGTATTACCCGACGCGGAATGGGGGCGTTGGACGGGTTATCCGCAATTCTTCAAGGATCAAGATTGGAATGATATGCTTATCGGTAATGGCAATATGCAGAATTATAATGTCAATGTCTCCGGTGGTGGAGAGAGGTTCTCCTATATGTTGTCTTTGGGTCATCAACGGGAGGAAGGTATCCCTAAATTTGGTGAGGATGTGAACAAGCGTTACTTCGTACGTGCTAAATCGAGCGTCGAGATCTTTAAGAATTTGACTTACGATCTTAATTTGGCTTACGAGGCAAGCAACAGAGACTACTCCTCGGGCTTGACGGAAGGGCAGAATATATGGGAGTTGATCTATAAGACTCGCTCTTGGACTCCGATGTACAATCCGTCGGGAACCTTCTATACGTTCGAGGGATTCGATAATCCGGCCCAAGTATTGGAAGATGGAGGTATGGTGAATAAGACTACGGGCAATATAACGGTCAACAACCAGTTACGCTGGCAGGTGATCGACGGATTGCAATTGGTGGGGCAAGCCGTGATCCGTAAGTATGATCAAGACGAGAACGTGACGAACAAGAAAATCATCAATTACGATTGGGATAATAACGAGGTCCGGGAAAAACGTACGCCGAACAGCGCGGAGCGTCGTTACCAGAAGACCTTGTCCAAGAACTTCACGCTCTATGCCGATTATAAAAAGAACTTCAATGACCGGCATGATTTAAGCGTGATGGTCGGTACTTCCCATGAATCCCAGAATTATGATAAGTTCACGGCGAAGCGTATCAATTTCGACCAACAAGACAATATGTCTTTGCAATTGGGTAGCTCCCAAGATCAGAACGCTTGGAGCGAGGGTAATCAATGGACGATCAACTCCTTCTTCTCTAGGGTGAATTATACGTTCGCCAATAAATATGTCATTGAAGGGACGATCCGTGCGGATGGTAGTTCCCGCTTTGACCCGGATCACCGTTGGGGATGGTTCCCGGGCGTAAACGCCGCTTGGCGTCTTGGTGAGGAGGGCTTCATGAAAAGCTTGGGTTGGTTCGAGGACTTGAAGGTTAGGGCCTCTTATGGCGAGATGGGTAACCAGTCCGGTATCGGATTGTACGACTATATCCAATTGATTTCCTTATCGAGTGACTATTATCCTTTCGGAAGTGGCATAAAAGGACAGATGGCCACGTCCGGGAACATCATCTCTACGTCGCGTACCTGGGAGACGATCCAGACGACCAACGTGGGATTTGATTTCTCTACGCTCAATAACCGTTTGTACGGATCGTTCGACTATTTCCTGAAAGAGAATAAGAACATGCTTATCCCGAAGACGTATCCTTCTATGTTGGGAGCGGATGCCCCGAGTACGAACAGTGGGCACCTGAGCATTCACGGATGGGAGGTATCTGTCGGCTGGAGGGATCAGATCAAGGATTTCAGCTACTCGGTTCGCTTTAATATCAGCGACGCGAAAAACAAGGTTGTGGATCGGGTTGGTAGTAACCTGATAAAATTAGGTAATAACGAGACTCCGACCGGATATCCGCTAAACTCGTTTTTCGGATATGAATTTGACGGGATCATCCAGAATGAACAGGAGTTGGATGCATATAAATCTCGTTTCTCGGAAGGAGGTATCCCGGGCGATCTGAGCGTGGGCGACGCTATGTACAAGGATTTGGACGGAGACGGGAAGCTATCCGTATTGGGTGATGGCAAGGATGGATCCGGCGACGTGAAATACCTGGGGGATAAGAACCCGCGCTATAATTTCGGCTTCAATTTGAGCATGGCTTGGAAGGGCTTTGATCTGAGCGCTTTTATACAAGGAGTAGGCCGCAGGACCATGTTCTTGGAGGGAGATGCCCGATGCCCGATGCCAGAGGCTTGGTATCAATCCGCCGAGTATTGGCATGGAAAGACCTGGACCTCGGAAAGGACGGATGCCCAATACCCGGCGATCACCTTGAAGGATAAACGAAACTACAACTATTATGTATCTTCGAACACGAAGTTCAACGTAGCGTACGCCCGCCTGAAGAACTTGCAGCTCGGTTATACGATCCCGCAGGCGTTGACCTCGAAGGCCGGCTTGCAGAAAGTCCGGGTGTATTTCTCCGGAGAGGATTTGTTTGAGGTTCACAACACGCCGAGCGGCTGGGATCCGGAGGAGGATAACGGTAGCATCGCCTCTTATCCGTTTTCCCGCAATTATTCATTGGGCATAAATGTCGTATTTTAAAAATTAAAGCGAAAGTCATGAGAAATTATCAGATATTATTAGGAAGCGTTCTTGCTTCAGCCTTGTTTTTGTCGAGTTGCCAAGATATAGACCTGTTGCCAAAAGATAATATGCCGGATGAGATGTTCTGGAAGACTCCGGATGATTTCGAGAAAGAGGTGAATTGGCTCTACTCCCGTACCGAGACGTTCGGGACGAAGGATGCGGATAGCGATATCGCATATGAGCTGAACGAGAATACGACGAGCAACGGTACGCTGATTGCCCCGAATACGGATGGCGATTGGAGCGATCGTTTCGAGGATTTACGCCAGTGCAACATCATCTTGTCGAAGGCGGATTCGTATGTGGGGGATCCGTCAGGGATTGAGCGCCCTATCGCTGAGGCTCATTTCTTTAGGGCCTATACGCATTGGCGCTTGATGAGGAAGTTTAATGATGTCCCTATCTTGACGAAAGTATTGGAGATCGACTCCCCGGAATTGTATGGTTCAAGGGCGGCTCAGAAGGACGTGGAGGATTTTATCCTCGCGGAGTTGGATGCCGCGATTCCCGCGCTTCCGGCGCGAAGCGGGCTGACGGAGAAGGAGAACGGGCGTGTGACCCAAGGGGCCGCCTTGGCGTTGAAAGCGAGGGTCGCCTTGTTCGCCGGGACGTGGGCGAAGTATCACCAGCACCGTCCGGACCACCAGCAGTTGTTGCAACAGGCTATCGATGCCGCTACAAAAGTGATCGATAGCGGCGAGTACGCTTTGTATGAAGGCTCGGACGAGGAGAGCTACCGCTATTTGTTTATCAACGCGGGCGATAACTCGAAGGAAGGTATCTTCGATAGTCGGTATGAGACGGATATCCGTCATCATAGCGATGCGTGCCCGGTGTATTGGGGATGGCGAGGCACGCCTACCCGTAAGCTGGCCGATATGTATTTGTGCAAGAGCACGGGCTTGCCGATCGAGAACGCCAAGTCCGGATTCGAGGGATATGCCACGATCAAGAGTGAGTATGAGAATCGTGACCCTCGTATGAAACAGACCTTCTTGATGCCAGGAACCGACTATATCAGTCCACAGGATGGAGCCTTGACCTGCCCGCCGCAATTTACCATACGCCCGGAGACCCGTACGGGCTATAAATTATGGAAGTTCATGGCCGAGACCTCCATTCCCTCGGACAAGGACGTGTACGATTATCACATCATTCGTTATCCGGAGGTCTTGCTGATATTGGCTGAGGCCACTTATGAGAAAGACGGGGCGGTCAGCGACGATATATTGAACAAGACGATCAACGTGATCCGTTCCCGGAAAGGCGTGGAAATGCCTCCTTTGACCAACGCTTTCGTGAAGAGCAATGGGTTGGATATGCGGACGGAGATCCGTCGGGAACGTACGATCGAGTTAGCGTTTGAAGGTTTCCGCCGCGATGATTTGAGACGTTGGAAGACCGCCGAGACGGAATTGCCCCTCGCCATAAAAGGCATTAAGTTGAAAGGCTCGGAATACGAGAAGTTGGATGTATTGAACGAGGGAAACCCGGGCTTGACGGACGAGAATGGTTTCTTGATCGTGGAACCGGCGGGAAATCGTAACTTTGTCGCTCCGAAGCATTATTATTATTCCCTTCCGTTGGACGAGCTGTATCTGAATCCGAACTTGGCTCCGAACAATCCGGGTTGGTAGGATATTATAGGCCTTTCGAGGGCTCGAAAATGGCTTTCCCATCTTAGAATATGCCTTTCGAGTGCTCGAAAGCAACTTCCCAATCTCGAAATATACTTTTCGAGTGCTCGAAAGTGACTTTTCGATCTCGGAATATGCTTTTCGAGTGCTCGAAATGGCTTTTCCGTCTTGGAAAGTGCCTTTCGAGGGATCGAAAGTGATTTTTCAAGATGGAAAAGCCATTTTTGGACTGTTTCCTTATAAGAAAAATAAGTTTAACTAAATATTTTGATTGAATGTCATTAATAAAGAGGATAGGATTCGCGTGCCTTATAGTTTTAGGCTGTATGGGATGCCAGAATCGGAAAGAAAAACGGACGGGAGACGAGGTGATCGCCTCTCCCCGTATTATCAATGTCATCAATTTCATCCGGCAGACCGATTATCGGGTGGAGAATGCCGATAGCTTGTTGTATGAGACGGTTTGCGAGCAAGTGAAATTGGTGAATAAATATGATTTATCGGCAACCTTCCTATTGCAGTACGACGCGTTGATCAACCCATTATACCAAGATCTGTTGAGAACGAAACTCAATGCTCACTCCGAGATCGGCGCTTGGTGGGAACTTACGCAGCCGCAGATCGAGGCGGCCGGGATCAAGTGGCGTGGGGAGCATTCTTGGGTCTCGCACGCGAATATCGCTTTCAGCACCGGATATACGAAAGAAGAACGGGAGCGACTGGTGGATGTCTATATGGAGAAGTTCAAGGAGATATTTGGCACGTACCCGAAATCGGTCGGCTCTTGGTTTATCGACGCGCATACCTTGGGGTATATGTACGATAAATATAAGATCGTAGCGTCGTGTAACTGTAAGGACCAAGTGGGGACGGATGGTTATACCTTATGGGGCGGTTACTGGAACCAAGCCTATTACCCAAGCCGGGTAAACGCCTATATGCCGGCGCAGACCGAGGAGGGGCAAATCCCTGTTCCTATCTTCCGTATGCTGGGTAGTGATCCTGTCTATCAGTATGATGACGGTCTGGGGCAAGAGCGTCAGGGGGTGATCTCCTTGGAACCCGTGTATGAGAAGGCGGGCATGGATCGCCGTTGGGTGGATTATTTCTTGGAATCGATCGTGAACCAGCCTTGTCTGGCCTTCAATTACGCGCAAGCGGGACAGGAGAACTCTTTCACGTGGAGTAATATGAGCAAGGGATTGGAGATGCAGATCCCTATCTTGGATTCCTTACGGAAGGAAAATAAGATACGGGTGGAGACTTTGGGGGAATCCGGTAAGTGGTTCAAGGAGCATTTCAAGGTTACGCCGTCGACAGCTGTCACTACGTTGACGGATGTCCGTGGAGAAGGCAATAAGACGGTCTGGTTTAACAGCCGTTATTATCGGGCGAACTTATTATGGGAGAAGGGGACGTTCCGCTTTAGGGATATCCATCTTTTCGACGAGAACTATAAGTCCGCTTATCTGGAAAAGCCCGGAGACGGGAACCAATTTCTGTTTTATACCTTACCCGTCGTGGACGGATTCATGTGGAGCGAGGGACTGGATCGCGCCGGGCTCCGGATCGTTCAATTAGATAAGGATGGGGGCAGAGAGGAACTTACCTTAGAGCATCCGGTAGTGACGGAGATCGGTAAAGATACCTTGGTTGTTTCTGCCGAAGACTCAAAAGGCCGTCCTTTCAAGATCACGTTCTATGAGACTCACTTCGAGGTAGTCACTCAGTCGAGTGACGCGGACTTCTCATGGGCTTTAGAGCTAAAGGTCGCGGCCGGTAAGGAACTGCCTTTTACCGTCATAGAGGATAAGGTGGCCAATGCTAGCTTCGATGGTTTCAACTATGCGATCACTTGTGAGAAAGGCCGTGTGGAGAAACCCGCATCCGGTTCGGATTATGTCTTTAGGATACTTCCGTCGGATAAAGGAATAATAATAAATTGTACAAACACGAAAGAGTAATATGAACAGATCAGTTTGGAGAAAATGGGCGATCGTAGGGATGATCGCTGTGTTCAGTGGTTTTCAATTAAGGGCGGCGGATCCTATGGTTGCCCCGGCGAGCATGGAACCGCTGATGATAGAAGGAAATCGTTTTGTCACCTTATGTGTCATGATACGCACGACACCTTGGGAAGTCTCCCGGGATGTCAAACTACATCCCCGCGATGAGGTGGATTGGCATACGCTTGAGGGGGTACGAGCCTTGCGGGAGGCTTTCGCTACGCATAACCCGAACGGTCGTCTTACATGGGGATTCACGATGAATGCCTTGGAAGACGGACGGAAGAATTACCGGGAGATCCGTGATTACGTAGTGGAGTGCCAAAAGAAATATGGGGATGAGGTTACCTATTTCCCCGGTTATTTTCCGGCGATGTATCTGCCCCGTGAGCGGGTAAACCGGGAGATGTCGGAGGCGATAGAAATCATTTCCAAGATGGTAGGAAACGGTTATCGTCCCCAATCGATTATGGGTGGCTTCTTATCGGCCGATAATTTGAGATATTTGGCGGAAAAAGAGAACATTCATGTGGCGCACGCCGTGATCTGGAGTCAGCATAATATAGACGGTGGTGGTGCCGACGGTTCTCCTTCTTATCCTTTCTATCCCTCGACGGAACACTTCTGCAAGCCGGCGCAGGGAAAAAGTGATTTCATCGATTGCGTGAATCTGGATGGCTGGACAATGGACTTTATCTGTGCTCGCCGTAGCGGACAGACCGGGCATAGCATCGATGGATACAACAGCCGTAGGGGTGTTGGTCCGATTGAGACGTACAAAGGTTGGGGGCTCGACTTGGGGCATCGTGAGGTGATGCACACGGAGGCGATTCACTTTGATAAAGGTGTTGAGTTGAATGGCTTTGGCTGGGTCGCTAATATATGGGAGGCGCAGATGGTACATGAGTTCGGGAAGGATCTCATCTGCGATGCCATGAAGATGTGGGTAACGGGCACCAAGGAACGCTGGCCGGATACTCATTTCGTTACGTTCGGAGAATTTGGTGAGCTTTGGAGAAAACAATATAAATCGAACGACGACTGGAACTATCGCTTCGTGGAGCGAGGCTCTGGCTTGGGAGACTCTTATAATAATTTAGAGATAAAATGGTTTATGAACAAGGAATTCCGCTTGGCCTTATTGCGTGACTGGCATACGAAAAATTCCCCGGCCTACGTGATAGACTTTACCCGCTATGACTTGCCGGCCCATGAACCTACCGATCCGACCCCGGCGAAACCGGCCAAGGATTGGAGCTTGATCAACAAAATCAACCAAAAAGGTCTTCGCCCGCAAGATCAGCCGGTCTTGATCGATAAGTTAGAGAAAGAGGATCAAGATTTAATCCGGAAATATTATCCGGAATTATTTAAATAGTTGATTTATGAAAAAGATTACCGTTGTTTGTTTAGCTTTTTGCTCCTTTCTTTTTGGGGGAGATTTCTTACCCGTAAAGGCGCAAAACCTAGAGAAGTTCACACTACCTACTCCTTGGACGGAGGAGGCAGTGAAGGCGGATATTCCTTTACCGGAATATCCGCGTCCACAGATGGCACGTTCGGAATGGTTGAATCTGAATGGCATGTGGGATTATATGGGAGGGAAAGACCTGCTGGATCCTGTTACGGCGACCACTCCTCCTGCCTTTCCTTCGAAAATGGAAAAGATACGTGTGCCGTATCCTCCGGAATCGGAATTATCCGGTATAGCTCGTGGGGGTGATACTTGCCTGTGGTATAGGCGTAGCTTCTCTGTCCCTCAAGCATGGAAGGGCAGGAATGTATTATTGAATTTTGGGGCTGTAGATCGGCTCTCGTCCGTGTTTGTCAACGGTAAGAAGGTGGGTACCCATACGGGAGGGTACGATGCTTTTAGTTTAAATATTACTGATTATTTGAAATCCGGTGAAAATGTCCTTGTGGTAGGCGCTTATGATCCTAACGACGGCCGGGCCGCTTCGGGTAAGAACGGCTCACGTGGAGATTATATTTTTACCTCCGGTATCTGGCAAACTGTTTGGCTTGAACCGGTGGAGAGACAACATATTTCTCAGATCAAGCTTGTACCCGATTTAAAAAATAATCGGTTGGAAGTAATTGCTTATACGGAGGATAAGGAGTTAAAGGTAACGGTTATCGCAGATAACGGAACTTCAGAGGTGGCAAGAACCGAAGGAAATTCCAATGTGAGTTTTTACTTGCCTATCCGGGAACCTCGTCTATGGAGCCCGGATGATCCTTTCTTGTATGGTTTGAAATTACAGTTGAAAGATCGAAAGGGCAAGATAATCGATGAGGTATCCTCTTATTTTGGTATGCGCTCGGTTAGCATGGGAAAAGTAGATGGTGTGCTTCGGCCTTTATTGAACGGGGAGTTTGTTTTCCATATCGGTCTTTTGGATCAGGGCTATTGGCCCGATGGCGCGTTTACCGCTCCTACCGACAAGGCTTTGTTATATGATATAGAGCTGGCGAAACGTGCGGGCTTTAATGTAATACGCAAGCATATCAAAGTAGAGCCTCAACGTTGGTATTATCATTGTGATAGGCTTGGCTTGATGGTTTGGCAAGATATGCCGAATCTTTGGGAGCCTGATGGTGAGGATTCCGTGGCGGTTCGTAAACAGTTCCGTGACGAATTGAAAGTGATGATCGACCAACACGTCAGCTCGCCTTCTATCGTGATGTGGGTTCCGTTTAATGAGAATTGGGGAGCCTTTGAAGCGACGGATATTACCGCTTGGGTGAAAAAGTACGATCCGAATCGTTGGGTAAACGGCATGTCGGGATATAATTACGCTCCGGGCTATCGGAACGCTTATGGAGATCCCGGAAATGGAGATTTTGTGGATATGCACCATTATGGCAAGATCGAGCCTAAGGCGATCCCCCGCCCCGATGATAAACGAGCTGCCTCGCTCGGAGAATTTGGAGGGAAAGGTTTGTTCGTGCGTGGACATATGTGGCCTGTACGTAACGACGCTTATGAGATGATGTTGAATAAAGAACTCTTGACCGATACCTATGTGTTAATGCTTACCGAGCTAGAGCAGATGATAAACTATTTCGGACTAAGCACGGCCATCTATACGCAGACTACAGACGTAGAACATGAGATAAATGGCTTGGTCACTTATGACCGGAAGGTGGAAAAGATAGACATGGAGAAGATTAAACATATCAATCAAGAGGTGATAAAGAGTACGAGAAAAAAATAGTTATATTTGTATCATCAAAAAACATTTAAATCATATATTATGAAACAGATCGCTTTATGCTTGTTATTGGCTGGTACATTCGTCGCTCAGGCGCAGATACGGAATGATGATGTCTATGAATTGACACATATGGATAAGTCTAATGAACGGAACGTCGTGTCTATTCCGGGATTTGATAATTACGAGGCTTTGAAGTGCGATTTTCATATCCATACGGTCTTTTCCGATGGCTTGGTGTGGCCGGATATACGGGTACAAGAGGCTTGGCAGGAGGGGCTGGACGCGATCGCTATCACGGATCATATCGAGTATCGTCCGCATAAGGATGTGTTGAAAGGAGATCTGAACGAATCGTATAAGATCGCGAAGAAGGCTGCGGATGAGAATGGCTTGATCGTTATTCATGGGACGGAGATCACAAGGAGCAAGCCGCTGGGACACTTAAATGCCTTGTTCATACAGGATGCCATCCCTATGGACGTGGAGGATCCGATGAAGGCGATCGACGAGGCCAAGCGGCAAGGGGCTTTCGTGATGTGGAATCATCCCGGTTGGCCGGATGATAAATCTACGTTGTATCCGGTTCATGAGCAATTGATGAAAGAGAATAAGATTGATGGTATCGAGGTCTTTAACTATTCGGAGTATTATCCGGTCTCCTTTGATTGGTGTGAGCGGTACGGTAAGACCTATATGGCGAATACCGATATACATGGGTTGATCTCTAATATGTATGGCTGGGGAGATAAATTGGTACGTCCGATCACCTTGGTGTTTGCCTCGGAAAGAAGCGAGAAAGGTATCCGTGACGCTTTGTTCGCTGGGCGTACCGCGACTTTGTTTGATGGACAACTGGCCGGACCTTCCGTTTACCTGGAGAAACTGGTGAAAGCTTGTCTGTCTGTTCGTTTGATCAAGGATCGGAGGATGGAAGTGAGCAATTTGTCAGATATCCCATTTGAAATGACGTGTGACGGTGCTTTGTTTCGGTTCCCCGCGAGAAAGACCGTCTTGATCAATATGCCGAAGGAGGGTGTCTTTGTGGTGAAAAACTGTTTCGTAGGCAAGGGTAAGAAGTTAAATCTATCCTTTTCTAAATAGGATAACCCAATAAGACAAGCAACGTATGAGAACAGAAAAAGAGAAGATGCTGGCTGGCGAGGCCTATGATTGCGCGGATGCGGAATTACAGGCTCGTTGGCATAAGGCTAAGCGGTTACAACAGGCGTATAATGTGACCTTGTCGGATGATAAGGAGCAGATTTCCGGATTGTTGGATGAGTTAATCGGGTCGAGGGGAGAGGATGCTTGGATCTCCGCTCCGTTCTTCGTGGATTACGGTGAAAATATCCATATAGGGAGGAATGTAGAGATCAATATGAATTGTGTCTTTTTGGACTGTAATACGATAACGATCGGCGATTACTCGGGAATAGGTCCGGGTGTGCACATTTATACGGTTTTTCATTCTACCGATCCTCAAGAACGTCTGCCGGAGCGGAGTACCTTTTGGAAGTCCTTGACGGCTCCTGTAAGCATCGGGCGAAACGTATGGATTGGAGGAGGTAGTATCATCCTGCCCGGGGTTACTATCGGGGATGAGGCGACCATTGGCGCGGGCAGTGTTGTCACGAAGGATATACCGGCTCGTTGTATAGCGGTAGGTAATCCTTGTCGAGTGATTAAGAGAATATGATTTCTGGACGTACGGAGAGTAATAGGCTTTGTTATGAAAAAGATAGTTATCGCTTCTGATTCATTTAAGGGTTCAGTTTCTTCCGCCGAGGTAGCGGAATATGCCGAGATCGCGATTCATAGGGTCTTCCCGGATTGCGAGGTCTTGAAAATCCCGGTTGGGGATGGGGGAGAAGGTACCGTGGAGACCTTGATTGCGGCGATGGGTGGAGAGGCCGTATCTTGTGTCGTGCATGATCCGTTGATGAGATCGATCGAGGCTACTTATGGGATACTGGGGGATCATCGTACGGCGGTTATCGAGATGGCGACGGCGAGTGGCCTTACCCTGGTGCCTGTGTCGGAGCGTAATCCCTTGAGAACAACTACGTATGGGACCGGTGAGTTGATAAAAGACGCTATAGGTCGTGGCTGCCGGGATTTCTTGATAGGCATAGGGGGAAGCGCGACGAATGACGGGGGAACCGGTATGCTGCAGGCCTTGGGCTTTCGTTTCCTTGATAGAGACGGGAATGAGCTGGGATTGGGTGGGCAGATTCTTGATCGGATTTATGCGATCGATCGTTCAAGGGCATTACCGCAATTGCGGGAAACTTCATTTACCATCGCCTGCGATGTGAATAATCCTTTTTATGGAGAGAAAGGGGCGGCGTATGTCTTTGCTCGTCAAAAGGGAGCGGACGACGTTATGATCCGGTTGCTGGATGAGGGTTTACGAAATCTAGCGGAAGTCATAAAAAGAACGGGACGAATAGAGATAGACGACATTCCGGGTGCGGGAGCCGCAGGTGGCTTAGGTGGAGGATTTGTCGCTTTCCTAAAGGCCGAGCTCAAACCCGGTATCCGGATGGTTCTGGATGCTTTGCGTTTTGATGAACGTATACGGGGAGCGGATCTGATTATTACGGGAGAAGGTAAACTGGATAAACAGACTTGCATGGGAAAGACTCCATACGGGGTGTTGCAGGCAGGTATGAGACAGGATATCCCGGTTATCGTAATGGGTGGTTCCGTAGAGGAGGTGGAGGCGCTTAATAAATCCGGGTTTCTGGCGGTCTTGCCGCTTCTTCCTTATCCGGTTTCCTTGGAGCGGGCGATGGACAAGGGTTTCACCTGCCAGAATATTGAGCGTACCTTGGAACAACAATTGCGTATAATTCAATACTATATGAATCACTAACACATGGGTCTTATGAGCGCGTGGGGAGCTTTTATCGGATTATTAGTGTCGATATTCTTGATTATAAGAAAGGTATCGCCAGTCTATAGCCTTATTTTAGGGGCATTGGTAGGAGGATTATTAGGGGGAGTGTCGTTGCCGGGAACGGTCTCTTTAATGATCAGTGGAGTAAATGACGTAACTCCGGCGGTCATCCGGATCTTGACGGCGGGGGTATTGTCGGGGATATTGGTGAAAACAGGTGCGGCGGCTTCTATCTCTAACACGATCATTCATAGATTGGGAGAACGGTATGTATATCTTTCGCTGGCTTTCGCTACGATGTTGCTGACGGCTATAGGCGTGTTTATTGACGTGGCTGTTATCACGGTGGCTCCGATCGCGTTGAGTATCGGCCGGAAACTGGCGATTCCCCGGGGTAGCCTTTTGTTGATGATGATCGGTGGGGGAAAATGTGGCAATATCATTTCTCCAAATCCGAATACGATTATCGCCGCTGAGAATTTTCATGTGGATTTGTATTCTGTCATGTACGCGAACTTGATCCCGGCTTTGGTAGGCTTGTTGTTTACGGTATATGTCATAGGCCGTTTTTTACCCCGGCAAAAAGGATCTTATGCGAGCGAGGAGATAGATAACCGGCAAGCGGATCTTCCCTCTTTCGCCTCTAGCATGGTCGCTCCGGTAGTGACGATCCTACTGCTGTCGTTTCGCCCTTTATTCCATGTGGCGATCGATCCGATGATAGCCTTGCCCGTTGGAGGAATCGTTGGTATTCTGGCGATGAGGAAATGGTCATTGATTACGGATAGCCTCTCGTATGGGCTCATGAAGATGTCGAATGTCTCGATCCTGTTGATCGGGACGGGCACTATAGCGGGAGTGATCAAGGCCTCCTCTATCAAGGATGTCTTATTGGATGCGTTATCGCATACGAATATGGGAGAGATCTTATTGGCACCGGTTTCGGGCGTATTGATGTCTGCCGCTACAGCCTCTACTACAGCCGGGGCGACAGTCGCCTCTTCGTCGTTCGCGGATATTATTATCGCCGCCGGTATCAGTGGTGTCTGGGGAGCCGCTATGATTAATTCCGGCGCTACCGTGCTGGATCATCTGCCACATGGATCGTTCTTCCACGCTACCGGTGGGGTAGCGGATATAAGCATTCGCGACCGGTTGAGGTTGATTCCTTATGAGACCGCGATTGGCGTTGTTTTGGCCATTGGAACTATAATCGCTTATCTTTCCGTAAATCAATCCTTTTCGTGATAAGGCTTATTCTTTTCGTTTTGGAGCTTGAAAGTATTGCGGCGTTTGGTACCTCTATGTACTTTCGCACTATCACACTTGAAAATACGAATAAGAATAAAAATTATTACGGATATGGAAATGAATAAGACACTCGCTTCGTCTGGTGGACGTATTACGGTAATCGACGCTCTACGGGGTTTCTCTTTGATTGGTATTTGCTTGATTCATGGGATGCAGCATTTTGGTGCGATGGGGACGATGACTCCCCAGGCGATGTTCCCTTGGGAAGGGACGATGGATGAGATTTTCAGGTGGTTTATCAATTATTTGGTGTTTGGTAAGTTCTTTATCATATTCTCGTGGCTGTTTGGCTTGAGTTTCTTTATCCAGATGGACCGGGCGGCTCAGAAAGGTGTTGAT
Source organism: Parabacteroides sp. (assembly GCA_028689545.1). GTDB lineage: Bacteria > Bacteroidota > Bacteroidia > Bacteroidales > Tannerellaceae > Parabacteroides. The sequence continues at coordinate 2,868 of JAQVCX010000034.1, read as the reverse complement.
TTCCGTCCTCGTTTCTTATGGCGATTGGTATTGTTGCTGGTGATCGGTTTCGTTCATGGCTTATTGGTTCGTGTAGATATTCTGTTGGTGTACGCGTTGCTGGGTTTCGTGTTGGTATTGATGTATAAATGGCCGACTAAATTGCTGGTAGGAATCACTCTTTTCCTTTTCTTGGGGGGTGCTTCGCTAATTCCTGTAGCGTATAAGGCTGCGACGGCTCCTGCCGTCGAGCAAGTGGAAGAGAGGCCTATCGCTCGTACCGCGATGCCTCGGCATGTGCCAACTTTGGCCGAGACCATCGAGAACAACGCTTGGAACGGATTAATTGGTAAAATGAATTTCCAGTTCGCTAGCGGACGTATTTATTTGACTTTGGGACTATTTATCCTTGGATTTATCGTGGGACGTATCCGCTTGTTTCAACGCTTGGATGAGTTCCGTTGCCGGCTGAATCGTGGAGCGGTGATGGCCCTTTTGTTGTTGGGCCTATTGTATATATTGCAACCTCATATTCCTGCCACTTCTTGGCGTGAGGTCTCTATCTATTCTTGGATGACTTGGACTAGCACCAATTTGATTAATCTGCTGACTGCATATTTATGGGTGATCGTCGTTTTGGAGGCCTACCGCTCGGTAAAAGTCCAGGATGCTATGAAACCGTTGGTTAGCTACGGGCGTATGGGATTGACGAATTATATCGCGCAATCCGTGACCGGTGTCTTTATCTTCTCTAGCTTTGGCTTAGATTGGAGTGATTTAGGTATATTCATGAGTGTCATGGTTTGCTTGTCTTTTACGGTATTACAAATCATATTGAGCCATTATTGGCTGAAAAGCTTGCGTTACGGCCCGATGGAGTGGCTATGGCGGACGGGTACGTACCTGAAATGGCAGCCGCTGGCGCGCTAGTGATTTGAGGGATAACTATACGACATAACCTTGTTGTCCTTATTGTACGATTTTCCAAAATAGGTACAATGGTAATTCTGATTAGTATCTATAGTAAATGCGATTTCTATGGATAGAAATTCAAAATACTATGGATACTAATCGAGTATATACAGCTAGATTATTAGTAATACTTTAATTATCAGATAAATATTAAGTTTGCCTTAAAAAAATGACTTATTGTTGTTTTTTTGTTTATACCTCAATTCCGCAGCTAAGACTCTGTAAACTATAAATTTATTTTTTATCGTGTACGTGAGGAGCAAGTCCAACTTATCTGTATCGTGAACATACAGGAATGCAATTAATGGGCGCAACTCCTGACTTCATCAATGCGCCACCCAAAAAAAATAGTATCCAAAGTTTCTCTCGCTTGCGCCTCTTGCATTGTAAAACCGGAGGACCTCCTCTTCGCTCCTCCCTTTCTCCTTTTAAACTGGATAACATTACCCTATAAAGATTCGTGAAATCATTTTGTAGATGTTATCTTTGCGTAAGTAAGTTACGAACAGGTGATTTATTCGTAGGGACAACTAAACAGAAGGAGATATATGATGGCAACGAAGCAAATTCCATACGGCATGACGGATTTCAAGACAATCCGTACCGCCAATTATTATTATGTAGACAAGACCCGCTACATCGCGGAGGTGGAGCGAAACGCCCGTTTCTTTTTCCTTATCCGTCCGCGCCGTTTCGGGAAGTCGTTGTTCTTGAACGTGATGCGATGGTATTATGATATCAACCGAAAGGACTCTTTTAAGGAACTCTTTGGCGACTTATATATCGGCTCCCGCCCGACTCCAGAGCAGGGACAATATCTCGTGCTGGACTTCAATTTCGCTGGTGTGAACCCAGATCCCGACGAGTTGATCCGCTCTTTCAATGATCATTGTGCCGCCCGTTTCCGGGAGTTTGCCTACTACTACGAGCGTTTCTTCAATCCGGGCTTCCGGGAGAAAATGGAGAGTCTGCCAAATGCTGACGAGAAGTTGACCTACACGATCAGTGAGGCTAAACGCTTGAACCTCTCCATCTACCTCTTCATCGACGAGTACGATAACTTCACGAACTCTATCCTCGCCAATATGGGGGATAAGCATTACAAGGCCTTGACACACGGCACGGGTTTCTTCCGCTATTTCTTCAACAAGCTGAAGGAGGGGGCTACGGGCGATGGCCCTATCAAGCGGATGTTTATCACCGGGGTGTCTCCCGTGACGATGGACGACGTGACCAGCGGTTTCAACATCGGGGCCAATATGACGACGGATTACCGCTTCAACGGCATCATCGGCTTTAGCGAGGGAGAGGTGCGGGAGATGCTGGCTTATTATAAGGAAGAGACGGGTTTCGAGGATAGCGTGGACGAGTTGATCTGCTTGATGAAGCCGTGGTATGATAACTACCGCTTCTCCACGAAGAGTATGGACGAGCCGATGTATAACTCCGATATGGTACTGTATTTCATCAGTCATTACTTACCCTTGAGGTCGGCTCCGGATAAGATGATCGACAACAATATCCGCACGGACTACAACAAGCTCCGCCACCTGATCCGCCTCGACCAGCGGTTTGGAGCGAACGCCTCGATCATCCAGGAGATCGTGAACAACGGCGAGACCACGGCCTTCATCAAGGACGCTTTCCCCGCCGAGGACCTGGTGAAGCCGGACAATTTCAAGAGCCTGCTTTACTATTTCGGCCTGCTCTCCATAAAGGGGGTGAGCAAGGGGCGAACCTTGCTGGGCGTGCCCAACCTCACGGTACGGGAGCAGATCTACACCTATCTCGTGGAGGCCTATAGCCGGGCGGGCTGGTTCAACCTGGAGCTGGATCGCTTGGGCGAACTGGTGGCAAATATGGCTTACGACGGCGATTGGAAGCCTGTGTTCGAGTATTTCTCCGCCGAGCTGGAGC
>JAQVCX010000033.1 GCA_028689545.1 Parabacteroides sp. | reverse complement strand
TACTCTACAGGTTTCCAAGTTAATCTAGGTGTCGTATCCTGCGTCACCGGACGTGAGGATTATATCCTTTGGGACGAGTTGGATCATGCCTCTATCATTGAAGGACACCGTCTTTCTTTCTCCACGAAATTGAAATTCAAGCATAACGATATGGACTCTTTGGAGAAGCAGCTCCAGAAATGCGAGCCAGACAAAGTGAAACTGATCGTTATCGATGGTGTTTTCAGCATGGAAGGCGACGTGGCCAAATTACCGGAGATCGTAGCTCTCGCGAAAAAATATGATGCCAGCGTAATGGTTGACGAGGCTCACGGTATCGGAGTATTCGGAAATCAAGGTCGTGGAACTTGTAATCATTTCGGCGTGACAAACGACGTGGATTTGATCATGGGAACCTTCAGTAAGTCTTTCGCCTCTATCGGTGGTTTTATCGCTTCCGACGAGTCGATCATCAACTACTTACGTCACCACTCCCGTTCCTATATCTTTAGCGCAAGCAACACTCCTGCCGCTACTGCCGCAGCGAACGCGGCCTTGGATATCATGTTGACCGAACCGGAGCGTATCCAGCATTTATGGGATTTGACTCATTACGCGTTGGATGGCTTCCGTAACATGGGTTGTGAGATCGGACATACTTCTACCCCGATCATCCCATTGTTTATCCGTGACAACGACTTGACATTCTTGATTGTAAAAGAATTATTCGATGCTGGAATCTTCGTAAACCCGGTAGTAGCCCCCGCGGTCGCTTCCGAAGATACACTGATCCGCTTCTCCCTAATGGCTACCCACACGAAAGAGCAACTTGATTACGCCTTGGAGACAATCCACAAGGTATTCAAGATGCATGGTTTGGTAGACTAATCGTGTAAATATATAAGAAAAGGTCCGAAGATTAGGTATGACACCTATCTTCGGACCTTTTTTTATAACTGAAAAAATCATAAGTATGATTCTGAATAGGAATAAATCACTATTTTTGCATATTTAGATAAATTGGGCGGTTATGTAGATGGCCCTCTTACAAATTAAATATAAATGGATTTCATATTAGATAAAGGAAGTAGCCATATGGGCTGCAAAGGTTGCAGCAAAAGGCAAAACAATAAACTGAACACCTATGATTGGTTGTGCGATGTACCCGATGCGGAAAACTCGACTGATTTCGTAGAGGTTCAATTTAAAAATACCCGCAAAGGGTATTATTTGAATAGTGCTAAAATACCTTTGGAAAAAGGAGAGATAGTAGCCGTAGAGGCAAGTCCCGGCCATGATATCGGTACGGTTTCTTTAACGGGTAAATTGGTTCTTCTGCAAATGAAGAAGAACAATGTACGCACCGAAACCGAACCTAAACGGATTTACCGAAAGGCAAAGCCAACCGATATCGAGAAATATGAGGAGGCGAAGGCAAAGGAACACGCTACGATGATTCGATCCCGGCAAATCGCTGCCGATTTAGGATTGAACATGAAAATCGGTGATGTCGAATACCAAGGTGACGGCAATAAGGCGATCTTTTATTATATAGCGGATGAACGTGTGGATTTCCGTCAACTCATTAAAGTACTAGCGGAGGCTTTTCGGGTTCGTATCGAGATGAAACAGATCGGTGCCCGCCAAGAAGCCGGACGTATCGGTGGTATCGGCCCTTGTGGTAGAGAACTTTGCTGTTCCAGCTGGATGACAAGCTTTGTATCGGTGGCTACCGGGGCTGCCCGTTTCCAAGATATTTCCATGAATCCTCAGAAATTGGCCGGACAATGCGCTAAATTGAAGTGTTGTATCAATTATGAGGTAGATACGTACGTGGAAGCCCAAAAACGTCTTCCTTCCCGGGAGATTGTATTGGAGACCAAAGATAATAATTACTATCATTTCAAGACGGATGTTTTCAAACGAGAGATTACCTATTCTACGGATAAATCTTTCGCCGCCAATCTTATCACGATCTCGGCAGACCGTGCGTTCGATGTCATCAACATGAATAAGAAAGGCACGAGACCGGTCACCCTAGAGGCTGACACGAAACCTCAACCGCCGAAACGAGACGCTCAAGATATTTTGGGTCAAGAAAGCGTCACACGTTTCGACTCGGTTAAGAAGAAAAAGAAGAAACGTCCTGTCAACAAGAATAATGGCGAGAACAATGGAGGAGAAAATGCTACTAACGCCAATGTGGCGGTAGCGACTAGTGCCGACACACCCGCCGCACCCGAGAACAGGAACAAGAATAACGGAGAAAACAGGGCCAGTGGTAATAATCGCCGCAACGGAGGAAACAATCGGAATAGCAACCGGGAGAATAACCGGGACAAGGAAAACAACCGGGAGGCGAATAAAGAGAATAGCCGGGAAAACAGTCGGGAGAACCGGGAGAGCAACCGTGATAATAACAGGGAAAACAACCGGAATAACCGCCCGAAACAAAGGCCGAGAGCTAATAACGATAAGCAATCCAACAATGATAAGCCCGCGAATAATGACAAACCTCAGCAACCGATCAAACAGGTTAAACCTGCTAAAACGGAAAATAAGCCGGAGAGCAAACCGGATAATAAGCCAGAGACAAAGCCTGAGGCTTAAAAAAATCATTGCCGCTTGCGCGTGCCTCTTATGCTTCTCTTGCGAGAATGAAGCTGTATACGATCAGTATCAAGCTATCCAAAACACCTCGTGGGAGAAGAATAAGGAGTACTATTTCACTTTCCAGATTGAGGATATATCTGTTCCGTACGACCTAACCTTGGAAGTACGGAACAATAATATGTATCCGTATCAGAACCTATGGGTATTTTGCAGCGAGGAACTTCCGATAGGTCCTTTAAAAAGGGATACGATCGAATGTATGTTAGCGGATGAGTTTGGGAAATGGTATGGGCACGGGATCTCCCTGTTTCAATCTAGTTTCCCGATACGGTCTGCTTACTATTTCCCCATTAAAGGGCAATATACCTTTAGCTTCCGGCAAGGGATGCGTAACGATCAACTTCCGGGCATTCAGGAAATAGGCTTGCGGGTCTTACCTTCTTTCACTAACGCTCCTTCCGGGAAGCGTCCAAACGAAGAAAAATAAACAATAAGATCGTAAATCCCCAAAGAGAGGAACCTCCATAGCTAAAGAAAGGCAAGGGTATGCCGATAACCGGAGTCAATCCCGTCACCATGCCGATATTAATCGCCAGATGGAAAAAGAATATGGAGGCTACACTATAGCCATAGACTCGCCCGAAAGCATTATCTTGCCGCTCCGCCAATACAATCAGACGAAGAATAAAAAGTCCGAATACGATCAATACGGCGGAGGCTCCCCAAAAACCTTGCTCCTCGCCCACCGTACAAAAGATAAAGTCCGTATCCTGTTCCGGCACATACTTCAATTTGGTCTGCGTCCCATTCAAGAATCCCTTCCCGGCTAATCCTCCGGAACCGATAGCGATCTTGGATTGATTCACATTGTATCCCGCCCCGCTCGGATCATCCTCCAAGCCCAAAGAGACTTTAATACGAATTTGTTGGTGAGGTTCCAATATCTCATTAAATACATAATCCACCGAGAACAAGAACGCGATAGAACCTAAAGCGAACAAAGCGATTAACGCATAATGCCATACCCAGTTTCGAATGGATAAATAAAACAAATAGAGAGAGGTGGCCCCTACCAAACCAATCGATATCCAAGCGAAGTTTACCGGGACAAATAAAGAAACGACATACCCGATCAAGAATGTCAAAGCAATCCCCCCAAGCATGATCTTAACGCTTATATAATCCTTACGGACATTCCCTACCAATCCCATGGTTATTAATAAGACAAGGCAAGACACGATTAATTCGCCCAATGGGGTAATACCCACCATCACCTCTGAATATTTCATTCCCGTAACGAAAAAGACCACCGCGCAGACTCCCGTCAACAAGATATATCCGGTCATACCCTCCCGGTATAGCATCAGGAAGAACGCCAAGTAAACCAATGCCGACCCCGTCTCTTTCTGTAAAAGGATACAAACCATCGGCAAGAAAATCAAGAACAAGGTGATTGAGAAATTCTTGACCGTCGTCAGTTTGAAGCCATAACCATTCATCAACTTCGCTACGGCCAAGGCGGTAGCGAACTTAGCCAACTCCGCGGGCTGCAAACGGATAGGTCCCAATACGAGCCAAGAATGCGAACCCTTGATATTAGGAGCCAAGAAGATAGTGGCAATCAATAATACGATCACGCACGCATAGATCAGATAGGCGAATATATCGAAGAAGTCACTCTCCAGCATCAAGATGACGAAAATAAGGACGAGCGAGGTGCCAATCCAAATCATCTGCATCCCCGGACGACCCGACGGGTCGAACAAGCCAACGTTATCGAACTCGTAGCTCGCCCCACAAATACTAAACCAACCGGCGATTACCATAATCAAGTACAACATAATGGTAATCCAGTCCACCGACCTCCATGTTTCTGTTTTCCTATAGCGCATTGTTCGGTAATATCACGGCATTCATAATATACTCCTCCGTCGCCTTGTTAGCCTCGGATATTTCTCCTTTCAAATATTTCTCCAACATCAATTTACCGATAGGAACCGCATAGGTAGCACCAAATCCGGCATTTTCCACGAACACGGCGATAGCGACCTTGGAGTTCTGATAAGGTGCGAATCCCATAAAGATAGAATGATCCTTACCATGCGGGTTCTCTGCCGTTCCCGTCTTTCCACAAACCTCGATATCCGGCAAAGCCGCCCCACGGCAGGTTCCACCATAAGCGGTTCCCGCAACAGCCCCTCGCATACCATCGGCAATGTACCTATAATAGCGCGTATCCACCGACGTATAATGTCTCTTACTATATAATGTATCCAGCGGGGTATCTTGAATCTCTTTCACGGCATGCGGAGTGATATAATATCCCCGGTTAGCGACGGTAGCGGCCAAATTACAGATTTGCAAAGGCGTAGCCAATATCTCACCCTGACCGATAGCGATCGAGATAACCGTGCTGGAATTCCAACGTCCACGGTACACCTTATCGTAAAACTTACTATTCGGGATGAACCCTCGCTTCTCCCCCGGAAGATCGATTCCCAGCTTATAGCCATACCCCATAGAGACCATATAATTCTTCCAAATCTCAAAAGCCTCTTGCACCGAGGAATATCGTTTCCGGCTATCGATCATATCGTGCAACCCCCAAGGGAAAAAGGAATTGCAAGAGGTAGCCAACGCCCCGACCAGATTCAGGGGAGACGGATGCCCGTGGCAAGCCGGCTTACCTCCCCGGAAGGTGTATCCATGCGCACAGGTATATTGGGTTTCCGGGGTAATCACCCCTTCTTGCAAGAAGATCAAGCCTTGGGTTGGTTTAAATGTTGATCCGGGAGGATATTGCGCCATGAGCGGGCGGTTGAACAGAGGTTTCAACGGGTCCTTCTGCAAAGCCACGTAATTCTTTCCCCGCTGACGCCCGATCAGGATACTCGGATCATACGTAGGGGCCGATACCATACAAAGCACCTCCCCCGTCTCCGGCTCTATCATCACGATACCTCCTAATTTATTCTGCATTAATTTCTCCCCATAGGCTTGCAAGTCCATATCCAAGGATAATTTCAAGTTCTTGCCGGATTCCGGCTGGACATCGTGCATACCGTCCTCATATCGCCCCTTAATACGTCCATGAGCGTCACGCAACAGGATCTCGACGCCTTTCACACCCCGCAAATATTCCTCGTACGATCGCTCGATCCCGGTCCTGCCGGAGTAATCGCCTTGTGTATAATAAGGGTCATTCTCTATATCTTTCCGGTTTACCTCGCCGATATTTCCCAGCACCAGAGCGGCATTGGGATACTCGTATTGACGAATCGTGCGATTCTGGATATAGAAGCCGGGGAATTTATATAACTTTTCCTGCAACACGCCATATTCCTGCGCGGAAAGCTGATTCATGAAGACTTGAGGCACATAGGAGGAATAACCGGGATTCAACCGCCGGTTCTTAATATCCGCTATGCGTTTGAGAAATTGCTCTTTCGTGATGCCCAGCACATCGCAGAAATCGAGGGTATCAAAAGGCTGTATCTCACGCATGATAAGCATCACGTCGTAAGCGGGCTGGTTATAGACCAATAATTTACCATTACGGTCGTACATCATGCCCCGGGAAGGATACAAGGTTTTTTTCAAGAAAGCGTTACTATCCGCCCAAGCTTTATAATCGTTGTCTACCACCTGAAGGATGAACAAACGGATAATAAAGATGACTATCAGCAGGATCACCGCCCCTCCTAAGACATAGTGCCTGTTCTCAAACTCATACTTGGTATTATTCTCCACTTTTCTGAGACTCTATATTGAATGCTTCTACCGTACAAATCAATAAGGTTGTCATCACCACGCTCGATAGGATACGGACAACCAGAAACAAGGGGTCAAATAAAGTCAACGACTCTATCACAAAAAGAGTCGTATGTTGTATCAACACAAACGATAACATATACCGGAAAAAACCTCCAAGACCAAAGGTCTTATAAGACGGGTAAATACCTTCCGGCAAATCTTTCCCCATGAATACACGGATTAACGGCTCCCGGCAGAATCCCGCCAACGTACAGGCGGCCGCATGCATACCCGGCGTGTTGCTGAACGTATCGATAACCACCCCGGCAACGAAGGAAAAGAAAACGACTTGCGTCCGCGAGCTACCGACCGGCATCTTTATAATGAAATAGAGATACAGAAACGGGGTAGCGATCCGCAAGAAATGAATGTTGTTCAAGATCAAGACCTGAATCAACACAAACACCACGAAATATATGAAACCACGCAGTAAATTATTAATCATTTCTCTTCGCCTCTTGTTCTACACCTAGTTGCTCCGCCTGGCGGAAATTCTTGATAATACGCACGTTGTTCAACGCCTGAAAATCCGTTGCCAGCTCTACCTGTAAGGAATAGAAATTATCATCGTGCTGTTTCTCGAAATCGGCTACCAGACCTACGATAATTCCCGAGGGGAACACAGCTGAGTAACCGCTCGTCACGATCGTATCGCCTTTCTGGAACTCCACATGACGCGGCAACTCATCGAGGTTGGCGTACAGCGTATTGCGTCCATTCCAACTTAATGACCCGAAATAACTACTACCTAACACCTTACAACTCAACCGGAACTTAGGATTCAGCAGCGGGATGATCACGGAGAAATGATCGGAAACAGTCGATACGATACCAACCACGCCTCGCTCCGAGACAACTCCCATATCGGGCATGATCCCATCCAGCTTCCCTTTATTCACGGTAATATAATTGGACAAATGCGTGACACTGTTGTTCACTACATCCGCCACGATAAACGAATAAGAGAATTGCTCCGTCGAATCCGGCGCAAATCCCTTAAAGCTAACCGTATCCGCGATCAGCGCATCCAGCTGATCTTGCAGATCCAGCATTTGCAATTCCAACTGCCCGTTACGTTCCAATAGCTCCTTATTGATATCCCGGAGGTGCAGATAAGAAGTGACTGATCCGGATATCGAGGCGATATATCCTGTCACGACATTCGCCGAGCTGAATATGATATTCCGTTGGTACGCGTTATTGCGATAGACCAACATCAACGAAACAGCCTCAAGCAAAATGAACAAGAACCAATGCCTCTTCCCGATTAGGAGCTCTAGTAACTTACGCATAGGACCAATTGATAATTGACAGTTGATAGTTGACAGTTGACAGTTACCGCTTGTAGCAACTGTCAACTGTCACTTGTCAACTGTCAACTGTCTTATCGGATTAAGAAATTAAACTTCTCAATATTCTTCAAAGCCACTCCCGTACCCTTAGCCACCGCATGCAACGGATCCTCGGCGATATGGAACTGGATATTCATCTTATCCCGCAAGCGCTTATCCAAACCGCGAAGCATAGCTCCACCGCCCGCCAAATAGATACCGTTTTTCACGATATCGGCATATAGCTCGGGAGGGGTTTGCTCCAAGGCACTCAAGATAGCCGCCTCGATCTTCGAGATAGACTTATCCAGGCAGTGGGCGATCTCCTGATAAGAGACAGGCACCTCCATCGGTAAGGCTGTCATCTGATTCGGGCCATGAACCACGTAATCCTCCGGAGCCTCCTCCAATACCGTAAGCGCGGAGCCCACGTGGATCTTAATACGCTCGGCCATACGCTCGCCCACCTTCACATTGTGTTGGCGGCGCATATACTCCACGATATCAGCCGTCAAATCGTCACCCGCCATGCGGATCGATTTGTTCGACACGATACCTCCTAAGGAAATGACGGCGATCTCGGTAGTACCACCACCTATATCCACGATCATATTGCCCTCGGGAGCCAAGACATCTATACCTACACCGATAGCGGCGGCCATCGGCTCAAAAACCATGTACACATCACGTCCACCGGCATGCTCGGCAGAGTCTCGCACGGCACGTATCTCTACCTCCGTACTACCTGAAGGGATGCCGATCACCATACGCAAGGACGGAGCGAACCAACGCTTCCTTCCGCTCGCCATCTTGATAAAGCCGCGAATCATTTGCTCGGCAGCGTAGAAATCCGCGATAACTCCCTCACGAAGCGGTCGTACGGTACGAATATTCGGGTGCGTCTTCTCGTACATCTCACGGGCCACCTTACCGACAGCCAGCACCTTGTCCGAGCGAGCATCCAAAGCAATCACCGAAGGTTCGTCTACCACCATCTTATCATTACACGTGATAATGGTATTAGCGGTACCCAAATCTATGGCAACTTCTTGTGTGAAAGAAAACAATCCCATTATGATTTATTATTAATGTTTAAAATGACGAACACCTGTCTTGACCATAGCCAAACCATGTTGGTTACAATACTCGACAGACAACTTATCATTGATAGAGCCTCCCGGCTGGATCACGGCAGTGATACCTGCTTGATCGGCTATCTCAACGCAATCGGGGAACGGGAAGAAAGCGTCGGAAGCCATCACGGCGCCATTCAAGTCGAAACCGAACGAATTAGCCTTCTCTATCGCTTGTCTCAAAGAATCCACGCGAGAGGTCTGCCCGATACCGCTGGCGCAAAGCTGCTTGTTCTTCACCAAGGTGATCGCGTTGGACTTGCTGTTCTTCACGATCTTGTTGGCGAACAACAGGTCCTCTACCTCCGGGGCTGTCGGCTGCTTATCCGTCATAGGCTCCAAATCCGCCTTACCTTGGATGCTCAAGTCCTTCTCCTGCATCAAGACACCGTTCAATAAAGAGCGGAACTGCATCGGGCAAGTCTTGCAATCCTTACGGATCAAGATGATACGGTTCTTCTTCTGTTGAAGCACCTCTAGCGCGTCAGCGTCGTAAGCCGGGGCGATAATCACCTCGAAGAAGATCTTATGGATCTCCTCGGCAGCTTCCTTGTTTATCGTGGTATTCGTGATCAAGATGCCACCGAAGGCGGAAACCGGATCACCGGCCAAAGCCTCTTTCCAAGCCTCAACCACATTACCACGGGAAGCGATACCGCAAGCGTTGTTATGTTTCAAGATAGCGAACGTCAGCTCGTCGAACTCATCGATCAAGTTCACGGCAGCGTCGATATCCAATAAGTTGTTGTAAGAGATCTCTTTTCCATGGATTTGATCGAACATATCGTTGAACTTCCCATAGAACTTAGCGGCTTGATGAGGATTCTCGCCATAACGCAGGTGCATCGGGCTATCTACCGTAGCACGGAAATGGGAACCTTCGCGGCCATCAAAATAATTGAAGATAGCGGAGTCGTAACCCGACGATACGGCGAACGCCTCTTTGGCGAACCATTTACGATCGTCGATGCTTGTCTCTGCGCCCTTCTCGTTCAGAAGATCCATCAACGGCTGGTATTGAGCCTTTGAAGCTACGATTACCACATCCTTGAAGTTCTTCGCGGCGGCACGTATCAATGAGATACCGCCTATATCTATTTTCTCAATAATTGCTTGTTCCTCAGCGCCGGAAGCGACAGTCTCCTCGAAAGGATATAGGTCTACGATAACCAAGTCGATCTCCGGGATCTCATATTCAGCTAATTGCTTTTGGTCTGTCTCGTTCTCACGACGAGCCAAGATACCACCGAATACCTTCGGATGAAGCGTCTTCACACGGCCCCCCAAGATAGACGGATAAGAAGTCAAGTCTTCCACCGCATCACAAGGCAAACCCAATGACTCGATAAATGATTGAGTACCACCTGTTGATACAAAGCTCACACCCTCGCTATGCAATTTCTTTAGGATTTCGTCCAGCCCGTCTTTGTGAAATACAGAGACCAAGGCACGTTTCATTCGTTTCGTTTCAGCCATCTTTCTATTTTCGTTTACTTTAATGTTTTAGAGCACAAAAGTAGATATTTATTTCCAATCCATCCTTATTATTCAGATAAAAACAGGGCAACCATACCAAATTTCACTCCTAGCCCAAGAAACATGAATCCCCGCGCATATTGTAGAGACGGGGCGTGCCCCGTCTCTCATGAACCTACGATAAAGAGATTCCCCCTGTTTATAAATTTGACATTCTGACATTTTGTATTCTAAAGCCCCGGAGAATCGAATATTCCGGCCCAAAGTACAGTAGGCTTCCAAATTCGAGAATAAATTTCAGCAATCGGTTATATTACAAAGAGATAACGTTTTTCGAGCTTTTATTCTAGACAAGATCTCCCCTCTTTTTCGCCTCCGAATACGGAAGTATCACGTTTTCCATAAGGAAACGAGAGGCTTTTCATCCGTATGTAACGTCGATTACGACCGTAAGTAACCTACAATACCACCGTAAGTAAGCTACAACACTACCGTAAGCATCGAACAACGCCTATATATGTGTGACAAAACTCACCCTTTTATACCCAAAAACACCCTTAACCGAGGCTTTTCGCCCCCGCGATCGCTCTATTTGGCACTTCCAAAAAGAGGGGCGTGTCAGTACAAAGGGACCATCTCGATCAAATTGTCACGAATAGGTTTCTTTAGTCGACAAATAGGTTTCCTCAACGACTCTGTTCCTTCTCTATCACCGCTTCTATTTGAGGTTGCAACTTTGGAATAATATTCTTTGCCACATCCCAAACAATCAGATAATTAACTCCCATATAATCATGAATCAACCGATCTCTCATTCCAGCCATATGTTTCCATTGAATGTCACTCCATTGATATTTAACATCAGCGGGAATTTTCTTAGTCGCTTCACCGACAATCTCCAAACTACGGCAAACGGCTCTCTTTAATGTTTCATCCGAAAGGAATTGATACATAGGCAGATCATCCGTAACTACAGAAAGGATGTAGTTACATTCCTCCAATATATGTTGCAAATAAGCGATAGGGGTCTTACACATACTCTACCTCCTTTAATATCTGCTGGCCAATAAAAGGGCTTAACCCTTTAAGGGTGACTATGTCCACTTTTAATCTATCAAAAAGCTTCTCTAATATCTCACAAGCCAAAAGAAAATTGGAATAAGTCTCTTTATCATCCTCAAAGTCGATCAATATATCCACATCACTACTTTCCGTATTGCTCTCACGAACAGTAGAGCCAAAAAGCCCCAACTGCTTTACACCGCAACTCTGCGACAAAGGCTTCTTCGCTTTCCGAAGAAGAGATATGACAGATTGTTTATTCATTACACGATTGGATGTTAATGTATAATGCAAAGATAAGCAATATTTTTCGTACCTTTGCATCCTCAATCGCAATTTAATAGGTATACTAAATATGATAACAGTTAACAATCTGGACGTACAGTTTGGAAAACGCATCCTTTTTCAGGATGTGAACATGAAGTTTACACCGGGCAATTGCTACGGTATTATCGGGGCTAACGGGGCCGGAAAATCCACGTTTCTCCGTGTAATCAGCAAGCAATTAGATCCTACCAAAGGTAGCGTTAACCTAGGACCGGGCGAACGCCTTTCCGTATTGAGCCAAGATCACTTCGCGTTCGATGAATATACGGTAATGGATACCGTATTGATGGGACACACGATCTTATGGGACGTGATGAGCGAGAAAAACGCCCTTTACGAGAAACCTGATTTTAGCGACGCCGACGGTATCCGCGTATCGGAGCTGGAAGAGAAATTCGCCGAGATGGAAGGTTGGAATGCGGAGAGCGACGCCGCCAACTTATTGAGCGGACTAGGTATCAAGGAGGATTTACATTATATGTATATGAAAGACTTGAGCGGTAAGCAAAAAGTCCGTGTCTTATTGGCTCGTGCCTTGTTCGGGCAGCCCGACAACCTACTATTAGATGAGCCGACGAATGACTTGGACCTTGAGACGGTCTCTTGGCTGGAGAATTATCTCTCTAATTTCGAGCATACCGTATTGGTCGTTAGCCACGACCGTCACTTCCTCGACTCCGTTTGTACGCATACCGTGGATATCGACTTTGGTAAATTGCAATTATTCGCCGGAAACTACAGTTTCTGGTACGAGTCTAGCCAGTTAGCCCTTCGCCAACAACAGAACCAGAATAAGAAGGCCGAGGAGAAGAAGAAAGAGCTGGAAGAATTTATCCGCCGTTTCAGCGCCAACGTAGCGAAGTCTAAGCAGACTACCAGCCGCAAGAAGATGCTAGAGAAGCTGAATATAGAGGAGATCAAGCCGTCTTCACGCCGCTATCCGGGAATCTTGTTCACGCCGAACCGCGAGCCGGGCAACCAGGTGCTTGAGGTGAAAGGATTGTCGAAGAGCATCGACGGGCAGGTATTGTTCAAGGACTTAAACTTCTTCGTGGAGAAGGACGACAAGATCGTATTTATCAGCCACGACCCGCGTGCCATGACCGCCCTTTTCCAAATCCTCAACGGCGAGGATAAAGCGGACTCCGGTACGTATCAATGGGGACAGACGATCACGACCTCTTACCTGCCGGTGGATAACTCCAAATATTTCAATACGGATATCAACCTGCTCGATTGGTTATGCCAGTTCTCGCCGGATACCAACGAGGTATTCTTGAAAGGCTTCCTCGGACGTATGTTGTTCTCGGGCGAGGAGCTTATGAAAAAGGTGAGCGTACTTTCCGGAGGTGAGAAGATGCGCTGCATGATCTCGCGTATGATGCTTACCGATGCCAACTGCTTGATCCTGGATACGCCGACCAACCACTTGGACTTGGAATCCATCCAGGCCTTCAATAACACGCTAAAGACATTCAAGGGAAATATCCTATTCTCAAGCCATGACCACGAGTTCATACAAACCGTATCGAACCGTATCATTGAGCTAACGCCCAACGGCATCATCGATAAAATGATGGATTACGATGATTACATCACGGATCCGGCTATCGCTGAGCTACGGGAAAAGTTATATTAAAAATGAAAAAAAGATTATTATTCATACTAACCATCTTTATCGCATGGCTACCGGTTTTTGTTATTCAAAAACCGGTATTTATGTTTTACCAGTACGCGTTAGCGAACAATTGTTCGCTGACTGATTACCTTGAGGTAATGGCTCATGGCTCGTTGCTGGATTGTACCGTAGCCGGTTATCTAACCGCTATCCCCCTATTGCTGACATTGGCCTCCATCTGGTATCCGGGCGCTTGGTTGAGAAAGGTCTTGGATCATTATTTTCTGATCATGTCCATCCTGGTATCGGCCATTTTCTCTGTCGACATAGCTTTATACGGCTTCTGGGGATTCCGCTTGGATGCCACATTATTCTTCTACCTGCAATCACCGACTAACGCGATGGCAAGCGTCCCATTGGGGATCCTTTTCCTTCAATTGCTATTTTTCATCGTATATGCCATTGCCATTTACGCTTGGTTCAAATGGATCCTCGGTTTCATGCCAAGGCAATCCCCCCTCACTCCTGCCAAATTGAAGCAACTAAGAGGCACGTTAGCGTTCGTTTTATTAGGCGGAATACTGTTTATCCCGATACGGGGTGGATTAACCGCGTCCACGGCCAATGTAGGCATGGTCTATTTCAGTCAGAACCAGTTCTTGAACCATTCGGCTATCAATCCATGCTTCAGCCTGGTAGCCTCACTGAGCAAACAACAAGACTTCGCGTCCCAATTCGATTTCTATCCGGAAGAGAAAAGGAAAGTGATATTCAAGACGCTTGTCCTTGCCCAGGACTCTTTGTGCTCGCAAGATTCCATACAGGTTGAGTCCAATAAATTACTGACGAAAACCCGTCCCAACATCCTTGTTATCATTATGGAAAGCTTCACGGCAAACGTCGTTGAATCCGTAGGCGGCGAACCGGGCATTACACCCAACTTAAACAGGTTGAGCAAAGAGGGCATATTATTCACCAACCTGTATGCGAACTCATTCCGTACCGATCGAGGACTGGTTTCCATATTAAACGGTTACCTGGCCCAGCCTACCACCCCTATCATGAAGTATCCGGCGAAAAGCCAGACATTACCTTCCCTGGCGAAAAGCCTCGGTAAAGAAGGATATATGGCCGATATACTGTACGGAGGCGATATCAACTTCACCAATATGCAAAGCTATTTTTATGGCTCCGGCTATGGCAAGATAACGGCAGACCACGATTTCCCGTTGAACAGTCGCTTGAATAAATGGGGAGCGAACGACGATATCACCTTCTCGCATCTTTACAATGACATCAAGAAAAGGCCCGTTAGCGATAAACCATGGCTAAGCACATTCCTTACGCTTAGTAGCCATGAGCCGTTTAAGGTTCCGTTTCATCATTTAGAGCATCCTTTCCTAAATTCAGTAGCGTTTACGGATAGCTGCTTGGGCGATTTTATCGATAAATTCAAGAAGTTACCAGCATGGGAAAACACTTTAATCATTTGTGTGTCCGACCACGGTTATCGTTACCCGGGAAATATGTATGAATACGGGCCTCTCCGTTTCCACATACCGATGTTATGGCTAGGCGGGGCGATCGCTGATCCTAGAGAGATCGACACGTACGCGAACCAAACGGATTTAGCGGCTACTCTATTAAACCAGATGGGACTCCCGACGAAAGAATATACCTTCAGTAAAGATATCATGAACCCTTGTGTCCCGCATTACGCGTTCTACACCTTCAACAATGGTTTCGGCTTTATCGACGAATCCGGTATCACCGTATACGATAATGAAGGAAATAAAGTCTTACTGAAAGAGCCTCGGAGCGGGAATGAGGTCCGATTGAAAAAAGGGAAAGTCTTACTGCAGACGTTATACGATGATATGGGTAGGAGATAAAAAGCCTCACCCTCTAAAACGAGCAAGGCTAGTAATCAACGGATTACTAGCCTTACTGTGGAGATGGAGAGAGGGGAAGCCCTTGTTTTACACCACCTGTGTCACATAAAATTAATGCTCATAGACCTCGTTTAATCGTCTGATTCGGTATGAATTTGTACGAATAAAAATTTATTATAGACTCGCAGCCTCTTTTTACCGGACTTAGTAAAAGTCCATAGGTAAATGCCTCATACAACAGCTGCTCCTACTCCAAATACGAATGCTAATATTTCATATCATAAATTTTTTAGCCACTCTTTTCCACTCTTCGTGAAAGTCCAAGCCAATAATCCACCTCCTACAATAGCGGCGATAACCAATAATAAAAGAAAAGCGTCCATTTTAATCCTCCTATCTTTGTTTTAAAATTCTATATCCTAATGCTGCGAAAAAGCAACTAGTAATAAAGCCCGCAGCGACAACAATCCAATTGACCGGAATCTCGCTACTCGTTATTAACGGAGACAATGCAGCGAGAGATATTGCGGTTAAGAAAAGTTTAGACAAGTCTAAGAAGTATTTTCCTATCACCTCTCTAACACCTTTATCGTGCTCTTCTATTTTCTCTTTCTTTTCAACCATTTTGCTATATTTACTCATATCAACAATCACATCAATTAAACAACCTAATGCAGACCATTTACCCTTAATACCTCAATCGCACACTCCCATCGAGCATTACCCGACATCGGCAATGTCTACATCCCGGGCATCCTCGTTGTCCGAAGCGTTCTCGGCATCAATGGATTGCAACCCCTCAATCTTTTCTTCTAACTGACGAATTGTCTGTTTTAATACTCCGATTTGTTCGGCTTGGGATTCAGCCTTAGCTCTCTCCTCTTTATACATTGTACAATACACAGACGCTTCAGCAGCAGGGAGTGTCGAAATAGGAGCTTGCTCGCCCATCAGCGGAGAAGTCTCAGATCTTAGCATTGGTGGTCTACCTGTGAGAAGCCAGCAAATGTCTATATCCAAACAATTGTCTATAACCTTCCTAATTACACTCTCTCCTAAATCTGAATTTCTTCTTAATTGAGTTTTTAAATATCCATTAGACAAGCCTATCTCTTTTTCAAATCGAGTATGAGGTATATTCTTTTCTTGTAGATATGTAAACAATCGCGATATAATTTTCTCTTCCATGTAGAAAAAAGTTTATTAATTATTGGGATTATATAAACTATTGTCTATATTTGCGAAGTCTTCCAATGGAAAGACGCTCTAAAGGTACAATAAACTATTAAACATTAAATACACATGGAAGAAAAAAAGAAAGTCATTGAGGTAAGCAAAGAGATAAAGGAAGAAATTAGGGAGAAGCTGGGCGTAACGATGCGCACGGTCGTTGAAGCCTTACAGTTCAACACCAACAGCCCAACGGCCAAGATTATCCGTTCATACGCCCTGAACAATGGCGGACGGATGTATGATCTCACGATCAACATCAAGAAGAAAGAGGTAGACAACCCTTACAAGGAAGTAACAATCATTTAATAAACTGGGAGCATTGCTTATAAACCTGAGAAAAGAAAAGATATGGAACAAGAGAATATGCGATTAGACAGATCATAGGAGATTAATGTAAAACTAAGAAAAAGTGAATAAAATGGGAAAAGTACATGCCTCCTTGTTTTCCGGCTTTGGTGCCGCCGATCTCGCTGCAACCTGGATGGGGTGGGATAATGCTTTTTGGTGTGAGATAGACGGCTTTCCACGGAAAGTATTAAGCTACTGGTTCCCGAAATCAATAGGATATGGAAATATCAAAGAAACAGACTTCACGCCTTGGCGAGGAAAGATCGATGTCCTTACTGGAGGATTCCCCTGTCAACCTTTCAGTGTCGCCGGACAGCGAAAAGGACAGGAAGATGACCGTTATCTCTGGCCGGAAATGCTTCGCGCAATACGAGAGATACGACCCACTTGGGTTATTGGTGAAAACGTTGGTGGAATCATCAGTATGGTTCAACCCGGTTGTGAAACTGAAGTGGAACATCAAGCCTCTTTGTTTGAAGAGACTGACAAAGAAACGATACTCGAACAAGAATACGTTGTTGAAACCATCTGCCGAGATCTTGAGCAGGAAGGATATTCCGTCCAGCCGGTTGTTATTCCGGCTTGCGCCGTCGGTGCGCCGCACAGAAGGGACAGGATTTTCTTTATTGCCCACTGTGCAAACGCAAGGGCTGAAAGTATGCAACGAGAAGGGGAAAACAGAGTTTATGAATCTGGGGTTACTCCCTACGCCGACAGCTCAGGAAGGGTTCAATTCGGGAAACGGAGAAATATTTGTCACGAAGAACAACACGATTCGGATCAAAAACAAAAAAGGAGTGAGCAGCAGGTTGGGGCTGGAAGGTGTGGTAAAACATGGGCTTCTTCCAACACCAATGGACAACAGCTGGAAAACTCCCAGCGAACATGGGACAGGTTCTCCGAACTTACAAACTTTCATAGCAAGAGAGACTGGCAAGACTTCCCAGCTCAACCCCCTGTTTGCCGAGGAAATGATGGGCTTCCCTTTGATGTGGTGCGCCTTACCATTTCTATCACAGCCTGGTGTACCGGATCAATCAAAGGGTACGGAAACGCAATAGTTCCTCAGGTGATGTATGAGGTGTTTAAAGCAATAGAAACAATTCAAGAATAAGAAGATATGAAATATTTAGCGATTGAGGTTCATGGTGAAATACTCGTCATGAACAACAACGATGAATTAGGAGGGCTGATCGATAATAATATACCACATACAGTAATCGGTCAAGTATGTACGAAAGAGTGTGACACAACTTGCTCGCATTATCGCAGGGGTACGTGCCCCTGTAAGACAATGAAAGATGTTGATGGCCATTTTATTCATGTGCTTTGTTAAACGACCCTGTGTCGTTCCACCGTCCAATTGGCAATGGTAGATTTGTATCAAAGATGAGAATCTAGAAGGTTCGATTCCTTCAGGGTGGGCTGATTGTAAAATAGAACGTATGGGAACAAATGAATTAAGACCTTATTTAAGGATAACAACACCGGACGAAAAACATTTCGTTTGGATAAAGCGACCAGATGGCGACAAAAGATCTTACCTGGTCTTTAATTTCGGCATGAACACTGAGTTTGCGGATGCGCTTGACAGGCTCACGTACCTCACAGTGGAAAGCATAAGCCGGCTCGATGTGGATATGTGCTCCATTGTCTTCCGGTTTGAAGAGAATGCGATCGAATGTGCGAACAGGCTTATCGAAGATATCCCGGACATCATGGATAACCTATCATTATAAACCTGTTTAAACTCGATATCATGATAGAAGTTAAAGATATTTACGCTGCCAGCAACAACGGACTAGATATTATACTATATTACTATCCGCAAGCATCCGGGTGTGTTGACAACAAGAAGCATTTCAAACGGAGACCGGACGAAGATGACGCTTCCGCTTGTATCAAGAGGTTCGGCGATGTGTATAAGGTGACGGACTTCGGAGACCAAGGAACAGCCATGAGCCCGATCGACATCTGTATGAACGAGGAGAACCTGCGTTTCACGGAAGCCATCGCGGTACTGGCCGACCGGTACCATGTGACGGACGAGCTGAAGCAAAGCGTCAACAAGCCGGATATCCGCAAACGACCGGCCAAGGTGGATGAAGCAGAAGGCTCAAAATTCTTCGAGCTGGAAGAGAAGTTCACCAAGGAACAGCTCCAGATATTAGGTCCCAAGGTGAAGCAGGAACACGTGGAAGCCCTCCATTGGCACGTCGCCAAATCGTTCTCGTATGTAAGGAACCGGGAAGTCACTACCAAATACAGTACCCCCGCCTACCCTATCTTCATGCGCGAATGTCAGGTGGACAAACCGGAACCCGGCAAGCCAGATGTGTTTTACAAGATTTACGAGCCCCTTAACCCGGACAAACAGTGGCGGTTCTCCTACACTCCGGACGGAGCCAAGCCCAAAGAGTATATCAACGGATTGGCAGAGCTGAAAGCCTCTTACCGGAAATACAACGAGGAAGAGGAACGCATCTTCCGCTCGGATCCGGCAAACGAGGATAAACCTTACCAATTCAAGAAGCTGGACGAAGCCATTATCTGCTCCGGAGAAAGGGACAGTTTGTGCGTCAAATCGCTCGGTTATTTCCCCCTTTGGTTCAACTCGGAAACCTACAAGGTTACACCGGAAGAGATCCGGGAGATATACAAGTATGTGGAACGCATCTACAACATACCCGATATCGACCCTACCGGTATCCGGAAAGGGACGGAGCTTGCCTTACGCTTTCTCGACACATACACCATCTGGCTGCCCGAGTGGCTCGGCAACTACAAGGATCGCCGTGGGAAGCCCCGAAAGGACTTCCGCGACTTCGCGGAATTGCGTCCGGAGAAGAAGGATTTCCAAAACCTCATGACATTGGCCATGCCGGCCAAGTTCTGGACGGAGAGCTATAGCAAACGCTCCAACAAGACCACGTATGATATCGACAGCATCTGCCTTCATTATTTCTTAAGCCTTAACGGATTTTGCATATTAAACCAAGGCAAGGGCGAATATACGTTGGCCCACCGGGAGGGGTGCGTGGTATCGAGAGTGTTCCCTAGGGATATACTGGAGTTCCTCAAGAAGTTTGCCATCGACCGCAATCTGCCGCGCGAGATACGCAATCTTATCGTCAACTCACCGAAATGCGCCGAGACGGCCTATCAAATAATGGACATCAAAGAACTGGACTTCAGCGATTGCACGGAACAATCCCAAGACCTCTACTTCATGAACGCCGCCTTCAGGATCACCGCCAACCGTACCGATAAGATTCCACTGAAGGAATTTCATGGCACTTGCGTATGGGAGACTAACCTCGTGAAGCACAACGTAAGCATATTGCCACCGATGTTCGACATCATGCACCGTAAGGATTGCGACGGCCAGGACAAATTCGATATAAAGGTACTCAACACCGACAGCCATTTTTTCGCCTACCTCATAAACTCAAGCCGCATCCATTGGCGTAAAGAACTGGAAGAGGTATGGAAAGACAACACCATCCCCGGCGAAGAAGAGGCATACAAGGAACAATACCGATTCTCGATAGATGGTGCCATGCTCTCGAACGAGGAGAAGCATGAGCAGCAGATGAACCTGATCAATAAGATTTTCGCTATCGGATACATGATGCACAACTACAAATCGCCCTCTATGGCCTGGGCACCCTTCGCAATGGACAACAAGATCGGAGAAGTCGATGAGTGTAACGGACGTAGCGGAAAGTCATTTTTCTTTAACTCTCTGAAGGCGTTTAAGAGTATCGTCCCCCTCGATGGGCGCAACACGAGGCTCATGGAGAACCCGCACGTGTTCGACCAGGTAGGAGACGATACGGATATAATCCTCGCCGATGACTGCTGCAAATACTTCCCCATGGAACGATTCTACGACATCATAACAAACGGGATGTCTATCAACAAGAAGAACAAGGATTCATACTATAAGGAATACGAAGACAGCCCGAAACTATGCTTCAGCAGCAACTATGTCCCGCAGGAGTTCACGCCATCAACGACCGGCCGTATGATATACGTCGTATTTAGCGACTACTACCATGCCAAGGCAGACACCAACGACTACCTAGAAGACAGGTCTATCTCTGATGACTTCGGAGGCAAGGATATAATGAAAGGGCCGAAATGCACGGAAGAGGAATGGAACAACGACCTAAACTTCTTCATCCAAGCCCTCCAGTTCTATCTAAAGATGTCGTCCATGCGTATCAAAATACAGCCGCCGATGGACAACATCATGAAGCGAAAGGCCAAAGACGATATGGGAGCCTTGTTTGAGGATTGGGCCTATATGTATTTCTCCAAAGAAAGCGGTAACACGGACAAGTTCATTTCCAAACCTGACGCTTTCGAAGAGTTCAAGTCGTTCTCCGGAGCGGCCAAGAACTATTGGACAATGAACCGATTCAGCAAAGCCATCAAAGCCTTCGCCAATATCAATCCACAAGTAGCCGAACTCAACCCGAAAGAGCTCCGCAACAATAGCGGAAGGATCATCCGCAAAGTAGACGGAAAGGCGACCGAGATGATCTATCTGCGCACCTATCCGGACGGCAGCCAAACCCCAAGGGCATTGACCGCTGACAAACCGGAAGACGAGCCATTCTAACGACATTCGTTTCCATCTTCTATTATGCCAAGGGCGTACCGTAATCTCTGCGGTACGCCCTATTCTTTTGCGCCAACCTGTATCATTCCGACACGGGTTACCGTTTTATCGCATCATTTTGATATTCAATCACTCCGACATCCGGGGCGTTCGAGTTTCCCTACACCCTTCAGACCTTAATTTTTATACTTTAAAGTGTAACTCTGTAACCAATGTTTGAAAAACAATAAAAATAAGAGAGTTAGAGGATAAAAAGGCGGTTACACTTTTGGTTACACTTTGGTTACACTTGGTTACAAAAATGTAACCGAGAGGAGACGTTACAAAATATCTCGAGCGTTACAATTTCGTAACCACCCCTGTTTTAAAAAGTGTAACCTTTTAACTTATTGAAAATAAAGAATCTAAACACCATAGGTTACAGGTTACAAAGTTACATCCATTTGCAGCATTCAGACACTACACGGCGGTTAATGTATAAAGTTGGTAGAATTGGTCGATAACGGTACATTTACACCAAATTCTTATTTAAGGTGTCTTGCTTTCAATTTGACAATTTACTATATTTGTGAAGCAACCATTAATTAATCCCGGTCATGACCACGAAAATAGAATTACCCAAGCATCTCTCTGAATACCTTAAAGGGAAATTCGGTGCGGAAGACAATGTTGTTTATATCCCAGTAAGCAGCAGTCTTTATTTTATCGTTCACGAATTGCTTCAACGCAGGCCCTCTAATTCTCCGGTGGATAGCGGGAATACGGAGATACACCTTCCTTCTCCCAGAAGTTCACGCGGGCAAGCCGGAAAACCTGTTGAATCCTTTAACTATATAAGCAAAAGAGGAACGATCGTATTGGCAAAAGCGATCAACACGATGATGAAGGTGGAAGCGCATGAATTTTTCGATGAGAACAAACATGTGAAAGGTATCGACTACATCGAATCCGCCTACACGTTTCTTTTCAAGTACGGCATAGAGAACCTGACCCCGGAGGCTTTATTGAAAGATTACCAGAGATGGAGGGCGAAAATCGGAAGAAAAGCAACCTCTCGTCAAAGAAAACACAAAACGAACCAAACGAGTTAATAATATATAAAACAGCAAGAAAAACCATATCACCAAGCGTATCATTATGTCCTGTCAGTAAATAAAATAAGTTTAATACGCCCCTGTTGTTTAACATAATAATACAGAAACAAGATATACACCGATAGAACTTTCCCAAACCTTTCCCGATGCGCCATCCGCTACCGGAAGTACTCATTGTTATTATAGTACTTTGAGCGTCGATAGCTATTCTGTTTTTTTGTTGGAAAATTTTATATGAACAAGATCCAACAAATATTCAATTCGAGCTGGGCCATCGGCCGGAAAGACTATCTTAATCTCGTTTCGATCATCCAACCCTCTATCAAGGCGGGTAATTTTGCTGAACTCGAAAAACTGCTGTCTGCCGAAAACCAAACCAAGAGTTATGCCGTTAACCTAGGGTTCGCCTTCAATGAGTGGCAGTTCGAAGATGAAAACCTACCCGATAACTCCATCGCCGTAATTGGTCTAAACGGCATACTTTATAGCTGGGAGTCGGAACGCGTTGCCCGAAAATTAGAACTGGCGCTTTCCAATAGCAAGATCGCCGGTGTGATCATCAAGATGAACGGCATGGGAGGAATGGTCGACGGTATAAGCGAAACAGCAAGTATCCTGTCAGCATCAACCAAACCGATCGCCTCCGTCATATCCGGGAACTGCATGTCGGCACATTACTGGCTGGCATCCGCTACCGAGAGACGATTCTTGCTCGATAAGACCTGCCAAGTCGGTAGCATCGGCATTGTCGGCACCTATTACAACGCCACCGAAGCGATGAAGAAAGAGGGGATTGATTACAGGGAGATCTATCCGGATACAGCGGATATGAAAAACCGGGAATTTAGGGATATCGCCGAAAAGAACGATGAAAAGGCATTCAAGGAGCATCTGGAGAAAATCCACGCTATCTTCTGCACCACCGTATCCCGGAACCTATCCATACCTTATAATAAAGAGTCACCCTTATTCCGGGGGGCAACCTTCATGGGAGACGAAGCCATCAAAACAGGTTTGGCCGATTGCTACGGAAACATCCATGATGCGGCACGATGGGTTTTAGCCCAAAGCATAGTAAAGCGATCAAAAGATATTGTTTAATCATTTAATATAATCCGTTTTATGAAGAAAATAAAAATGGCAGATTTCGCCTCCTCCGTGCTCCAGATCCTTGGGCTGAAAGAGTGGAAGACCCAAGACGACAAGAAAACGCTTGACGATGCGGACGTAACCAAACTGAAAGAGTTCGGATTCACCGATACCTTTATCCAGGCGTTCGGCAAATCGTTGAGCGCAGATTTCAAGGATGAGAACGATGCCCCTGGAACCGGCAATTCCTCAGACACCACTACTCAGGCAGCCGTCGTCAATGGCCTGCTAGCCCAACAGACCGCCAAGCTGTCAGAAGCCATGCAGCAGATCGAAGCCATGGAGAAGTCAAACACGGCCAACGCCGAATCCTTCAGACGCAAAGAAGATGAGATAAAGACGCTCAAAGAACGTATCGAGGCCCTTGGTAAGATGCCCGAGCCTTCACGCACAAACGCTTCCCAGACACACGGGGCAGAAATTAACTTGCAAGACGAAAAGCAATTGGCCGGTTGGAATGGTGAAATGTTCGCTTTGGCCGGTCGCCCGTATAATGAGCGAGCAAGAGCCGCACTTTTGGCAAGAGAAGGCATATCCATTCAGGTACGGGCCGAAAGTAATCTCGATTATAGCCGTCTGAAAGAGGACTTGGGCGCATTCTACCGTATCCGCTGGCAAGATCGTTTGCAATCCTTCTTGGTGAAATTGCCTACCATCGAATCCATCTTCCCGATGGAAAGCGGCTATCAGGATTTAGCCACACTGGTCAATATTTGGATGGGTGAATTCTCACAGGCTGACAATACCATCGATAGCGACTTCGACAAGGTAACCAAAGGTAATTACGAGTTTGATTCCGAGACGTTGCGTATGTTCTCCGTTATGTTCGTTCATAAGTTCCGTAACTTGAAGGAATTGGAACGTACATGGATCGGATCGTTGAACCAAGAGGGATCCCAGGTTATCAAGTGGTCGTTCATCGAATACATCCTGGCCGAAACCGCCAAGAAACTCCACAACGAGCGGGAGCTGAGACGTATCAACGGCGTACGCCGCGATCCAAACGTCAACGAACCTGGTCGCACGATGGAAGCCGCAGACGGCGTGTATGAGTTTATCCGCAAGAAGGTGGACGGATACATGGATATCAACAAACAAAAGGTTGTCTATCAAATCAAACCTTTCGTCTTGGGTGAAATCAACGAAGCCAACATCGGCGAGAAATTCTTCGAGGGGACAAGCATGATACCGGCTGTTTATCGAGACAGTGGCCAACTGGCTCTCTATGTTCCTTCCTACATGATCGTTTGGTACCACAAGTACAACGAACTTCATTACGGCGTAAACCAGGACTACAAGGCCAACCTGATGTATGTAAAGGAATACCCGTCAGTGAAACTCATCCCGGTTCCTAACGCGGACAACCACCAGCGCATCTTCTGGACCATGCAGGGCAACGTCAAATGTTTCGAGCATGTTTCCGGTGAGATGACCCGTTTCAACATCGAGCAACAGGACTGGACGCTCAAGGTATGGAGCAACTGGAAAGAATCAGTTTGGGCTCGTGCGGTCGGATTCAAGTACACCAACAAGGCAGATATGGACTACAGTCGCCAGATGATCTTCTGTAACGAGACCGACCGACCGGCTTCCTCTTTCATGGATGCCGAAAAAGATAAAAACCCTTCAGCCGCACTGCACACCAGCATCCAGACCGTGGCAAACACTTCCCTATTGAATATCACCAATATCGAGGAGGCTGAAGTGGGACGGACAGTCACGATCAAATGCGGCAGTACGGAAAAGGGCGTGAAAATCGCCAAATCAGGGAATTTCGAACTGATCTCCGCCGACTGGGAGCCAAACGTAGGCGACACGATCCAACTGATGAAACGTGCCGACGGCAAGTTCATCGAGATTGCAAGGGCTTCGAGCATCCAGAACATCTTGCGTTTCGAGGATGACGATACCGATCCGGATCTGAGCGGAGCCACCGAGTTCGCCACGTCAACCAACACCAAGGCAACCGCAATCACCAACTTTACCGGAGCCGAGCAGGGCAAAGTCTACACCATCCACGGCGCAGGAAACACCAACGCGTCCACCATCGCCAACAGCGGCAATTTCGTGTTGACGGCAGAGATGGTCTTGAAGGAGGGATCGCTGATCAAGCTGGCTTATGCCAACGGAAAGTTCTACGAAGTGGAAAGAGTCTGATATGTATAACCGATTAAAAAAGCAGCATCATTATGGCAACTTATGTAAAAAGATCAGTGCTTAGGCCCGATGGTAATCCCGGAAACGGGATTACCTTGAAGGATAAAATTGTAGTCATAGACATTGACGACATAGAGACATTCCCGAGTAGAGACGAAGCAGGCGTACTTATCACAGAAGCGTTAACTCTTAAGGCTTCTGCCGTACCTGTATATCTCTACCTTACCCCCGGCACCGTGGAAGTCACCTCCAATGTGGAAGGAGATCCGGATGCCATGGGCTTCAATGTCTCCATCAAGGGAAACCACCCGGGAAACTCCCAAGAGGTTAGGGAATTCAAATGGAACTGGCTGGGCAGAAAATGTATTATCATCGTTGATTATTGTGATGACAGAGATGCCGACTTGCTTGGGACACCTTGCAATCCAATGCAGATGAGTTCGAATTTTACGGCCAATAAGGATATGACCCGTACAGAGTTTTCTTTCGCGTCCATCACCAAAGGCATGGACATCGCCATCTACAAAGGAAAAATTCCTGCAACAAATCCGGACACATCGGATCTATCCTAAGCAGGAGCTTGATTCGCAGTATATCCAGCGTAAAAACTATTTGTTCTAAGCCAATTCAAGCCACCCCATGCGAGAGCATGCAGTGGCTTGGTCTTTTTCATGCCAATCGTTTCCGTTTACCTTTGACTAAAAACGATAAAAATGGAAGGTATCATTAAGAACTATCTGTCAGGAACACGCCTATATATGGAAGGAGTGGCCATTTATGAGAAATTCGGGA
Organism: Parabacteroides sp.; assembly: GCA_028689545.1. Classification (GTDB taxonomy): domain Bacteria; phylum Bacteroidota; class Bacteroidia; order Bacteroidales; family Tannerellaceae; genus Parabacteroides. The sequence continues at coordinate 3,969 of JAQVCX010000033.1, read as the reverse complement.
ACAACGTGGCCCTTAAAAGAGCCTTTCGGATAAACTCCGAAAATAGGATATTGCGTATGACTCTTTTTGAGGAACTCAGGAAGCTGGCGGGCTTGACCGAGGCCGAGTTCAACAACTTATCGAGAAACGTAAAACCGAGCACAGGATTGAAAAACACCGATGAGCACACCCCTGTTACCACCCGGAATAAAAGAACCATTAATCCAGGAGAGGCCAAAAGAATCCGGTTTCGAGAGAGGTTTACATTCTTAAACTCAACTGATTGTCCCGACGTATTGAAAGTATTGGTTAATGATATGTTTACCTCTTATGATGCTTACCGAACGGCACACAACACCCTTGCCTTCATGCCACCTGATGCACCAATGGAGGAGACTTCGCTACTAGCAGAAGCAGCTGTGGAAGAAATGCTGAACGACCGTATGATATGGACGGAGCTTCAGCATTACCAGGAACACAAAACACTGCTGGGCAATCACCCCGACGTGAAGGATTATCTGAAATGGAAAGAATACAGAGAAATGTCCGACTTCGACCTTATGCAACGTCGCAAGAACGCCGCGAGTAACATCTCGAAATATAAGGCGAAAATAGAAGAGGATACCTCAGAAGAGGATCGATTGAAGCATGAAACATCCATGCGTGAATGGATAATGGTCAAACAGATTTGCGACCACGAGATTGAACACCGAAAAAAAGGAAAATAACATGGAAGAGGCTTTGCCGACAATCAAACCGACACGAATAGATTTCAGCCGCATATCGATGGATAAGCTGAATGCCATCCTATCGACCGGTTCGCTCGACTCACTCAATGAGGCCGAGCGACACTATTTTTATCTCATGGACATGGTGCGTGGGCTTTGCGTGAAAATGAAGTTCGAAAAAGAGAATAAGTTTATCACCAAGTCTGGAATCATCAAATTACTCAAGTCTGAGAAATACGGCCTGTCCGACTGGATGGCACGCCAGGTATATAACGACTCCATCAACTTCTTCTACCAGCGGAACGAGATCGCCGTAGAAGCGTTCAACAACCTGTATGCAGAAAAGTGCGAGGCATGGGCCGAACAGATGTATGCCAGCGGGGATGTCAAGGAGGCACGCAACCTGCTGAAGCAGGCTGGGGAGTACCGCGGGTGTTTCAAACCGAAAGAGGCTTCCATTCCCGATGAACTATTGAACCAAAAACGGGTGGATATCTATACTTCCAACCGCGAGGATGTGGGGATCCCGTCTATCGACCGGAAGCGGCTGGACGAGTTCATCGACTCCATACCGGAAATATCAGCAACCGTCCGCGAGAACCTGAAAGAGGATGCAGGAATCAAGAAGTTTGACTTGAAAAAACGTATGCTTCATGACATCGAAGAACTTAGCGAAGAAGATAGTAGCGAATGAGGAAGAGATAGAAATCAAGTTCGCGCACAACGTACAGCTCCTTACCGATTTTATAGACACCACCATACTTGTGCTGGTAGCCGGCCGCGGTATGTCAAAGAGTACGGTGGTCCAGGCCCGACGCTCCTACCGTTGCGTACATGATATGCCGGGAGCACCTTTTGCTTTCGTTGCCAGTTCCTATTCCAACCTGAAAGACAATATCATGCCGGCTGTGCAACATGGCTGGCAGCTGATGGGAATGTTCGAGGGAATGCACTATGTGTTTTGCAAGACACCACCCCAGAAATGGCGTAGCCGCTGCTCCATCATCGTCAACGACTATCGCAATGTGATCAGCTTTTGGAATGGGTGCGTTATATTCCTTGGTTCATTGGACCGCCCGTCGCTACTGGCAGGTAAGTCGGTCGTGCACCTGTTCTACGACGAAGCCAAGTTCGACCGCGATGAAAAGGTAAACCGAGCCATGCCCATCTTACGTGGGGATTCATTGATGTTCGGACATTCCCACCTGTTTCTCGGCTTAACTATTTCCACCGATATGCCCGATGTCAACGAGGGGGAATATGATTGGTTTTTCCGCTACCTGCCCAATATGAAGCCAGACAGGATCGTCTCCATTTGCCAAGCCGCATTCATCCGGAACGAGATGCTTCTGAAACTGGAGAGGGAACGGTCGAAACCATCCCCTAATGAACGGACAATGAATAAACTGACACAGGATATAGCCTATTACGATAAAGGGCTTACCAAATTAAGGCGAGGACAAACCTATGTACTCAACGCCTCCTCTTTGGTCAACGTGGATATATTGACACCCGAATACGTGTTCAATCTCTATAATGGAACGTTGGAGTTTCACGAGTTCCGCAAATCCGTATTGGGCATGAGACCCGGATTAAGAAGGGATATCCGTTTTTATCTTCTGTTTGGTGAACGAAATAAATACCATGATGGTTCGCCTGGAGGAGAAGTGGCAGACAACAGTACCGAACTTAAATACCTTCAAGAGAACCAGCCCATCGATGGAGGCGTGGATTTCGGCAATATGCTTTCGTTCGTCATCGGACAGCAAAGGGGAAATGTTTACCGTGTGCTGAAGAACTTCTACGAGATACCACCCGGTTGGTTCCGGGAACTGGCCGATCAGTTCCTCCAGTTCTTCGCCACCCACTCCTGCAAGGAGCTTAATCTGTACTACGACCGTGCAGGTAACAACTTTGCCCGCCAAGGCGAGGATTACGCCCGGAAAATAAAAGAATCTATCGAGAAAGATGCCGATGGACTCCGAACAGGATGGACGGTCAATCTGATGAGCCGCAAGCAATCCAATATTCCGCAAGCCGAAGAGTATGGTTTCATGCAGGAATTGATGAAGGAAGATAACAAGAAACTTCCCCTGCTGTTGGTTGACGCGGTCAACTGCAAGGAATTGATAAGCAGTATCGAGAAGGCACCGGCAGGAATCCGTTATGCCGGTACCGAAAAAGTGGTATTCAAGATCAAGAAAAGTGAGAAACTCGCTCCCAAGAAACTACCTATGTTTTCCACCAACTTCTCCGATGCCTTTAAATACCTTATGATGCGTAAAAAGTGGAGGAACATGGTAAAGCTACAAACAGGAGGTGCCAACCCATACGTTCCCGATTACGAAAGCGATTGAGATCGGTCGTTACAGGTCGGTCTCAATCATATTTCACCAAAAACGGGAGAGGCAATTGCCTTTCCTATTCTGAGCGGCACGCACTTCGGCGTGTGTCCGTTTTCTTGTTTGTGTACTATTTCGAAGTTAAAACATTGCTTTTAAATACATTGTAAAAAACAAGGCCAAAATACAGCGGTAAAAACGTATGATTTTGTGCATCAAACCATTCAAATTCTTCCGTTCATTTGCCAAAAACTGCGTTTTGCCAAGAAAATTATGTCTTTTCCATTCCACTTCTCATTTCTTTCCTTTACAACAAAAACAAGTACATGGACACAATAGACCTATACACAGCCATCGAGCAGATGAAACGGATAAGCGATGCCGAAGGTACTTTCTCGATGAAGTTCCGCAAGCACAACCGGAAAACATCTGAAGGCGGCGACCTTGTCACCCTAAAGGCGGCAAGACTCAGGAAGAAAACATCGGACGAAGAGATCAAGAACTCATCGTACAAGCTCTTCTTTGTCGATACGGAAACAGGCCAGGCAGCCAACTGCTGGCAGATATTGATCATGGAGTTTAACGGAATGAAAACGGTTGTTTAAGGGATATGGAGATAAGACGCGTTGGAAACTTAGGGCTGGTCAATCCCGGAAACGGTCAGCTCTACTCGTTTGACATATCGGGTCAAGGCAAAGGATGGGAACCGTCGAGCATCATGCTAGGCGGGAGCAGCGGTACCTATTTTACGAAAAAGATAAGAGTAGGTGACATCGACATCGTACCCATGGGCGACAACAACGATCTTCCGGGAGAGGTGCAACGGTTGCTCGACAGGTTCTATGCCGGAGAGGGGATCATGGGTAAGATCGCCGGGCTCCAATGGGGTGACGGCCCGCGCTTCTATAACGATGCCATTG
>JAQVCX010000144.1 GCA_028689545.1 Parabacteroides sp. | reverse complement strand
CCTACAATATTCGCACGATGATAATATCGAGGTGTATCTAAATGGAAAGCAAATAGCCGTGGCAGGGAACGGCCTGGACTATGATTTGATGAAAGAGATACCGGAAGCCGTGGCGGAGAGCTTGAAACCTACGGGTAACGTATTGGCCACTCACTGCCGGAACAATGGGGGAGGCGCTTACGTGGATATGGGAATCATGCGGAAGGTGAAACGGGGGGATACGTTTGATGAGAAAGCGATCCAGAAATCCGTGAACGTGATGCCTACGCAGACATTCTATGCCTTTGAGTGCGGTGGCGTGAGCCTGGACTTGATTTTCACGGCTCCCTTCTTGCTGAATGATCTGGAGGCCATGACCTCTCCGTTTAATTATATAACGTATCAAGTCCGCTCCATCGATGGCAAAGATCACGACGTGCAATTATACATGGAAGCCACGCCGCAATGGGCCGTGAATACGATCGATCAAGAGGTGACTTTTGAGAAAACGGAAACCACTGATTTGATTTACCTGAAGACGGGAACGGCCGATCAAGAAGTCCTGGCGAAAACCGGGGATGATGTACGGATCGACTGGGGATATTTCTATCTGGCTATTCCAAAGGGACCGGGAGTGTCCGCTACGATCGACGAGTATTATGCCACGAAGAAAGCTTTCATGACTACGGGCAATTTACCGGCAGGATCGCGAAGCATCTCTTCGGATATGCGCGAGCAAATGACTGTCCTCGCTTATACCGACCCGATCGGCAAGGTCTCCAAGGAAACCGTCTCCGGGCATTTGATGATCGGTTACGATGATTTATATTCGATCCAGTATTTCCAAGACAACCGGATGCCTTATTGGAAGCACGACGGAACGGTGGATATCCATCAGGCGTTCGAGAAAGGGGAGGCTTCGTACGAGGAGCTGATGCGGCGTTGCGGCTCCTTCGATTCTTCCTTGATGAGCGAGACGAGTGCCGTAGGCGGGAAGAAGTACGCCGAGCTATGCGCTATCGCGTATCGGCAGGCGATAGCCGCCCATAAGTTGGTGACTGATAAGGAGGGCGCGCTCTTATTCCTTTCTAAAGAAAATTTCAGTAACGGCTCTATCGGAACGGTGGATATTACGTATCCTTCCGCCCCCTTATTCTTAGTGTACAACACGGATCTGTTGAAGGGAATGATGAACCCCATTTTCTATTATAGCGAGAGCGGACAATGGAAGAAACCTTTCCCGGCTCACGACGTGGGTACCTATCCGGTGGCGAACGGCCAGACCTACGGTGGCGATATGCCCGTGGAAGAGAGTGGTAATATGCTTGTGCTAGCTACCGCCATAGCGGTAGTGGAGGGCAATGCCGATTATGCCGCCCAGCATTGGGAGGTCTTGACTACATGGGCGAACTACCTGCTGAAGGAAGGCCTCGACCCGAAGAACCAGCTTTGTACGGACGATTTCGCCGGGCATTTCGCTCATAACACGAACCTGTCTATCAAGGCTATCATGGGAGTTGCCGGCTACGGGAAATTGGCGGAGATGCTAGGTAGGGCCGACATCGCCAAGCAATATACGGAAGCCGCCCGCGAGATGGCCGCTAAGTGGGTGAAGATGGCGAACGAGGGCGATCATTACCGCCTGACTTTCGATAAGCCGGATACATGGAGCCAGAAATACAACTTGGTCTGGGATCGCCTGCTGGACTTAAATGTCTTTCCGAAAGAGGTTGCCGCTACGGAAATGGCTTATTACAAGACGAAGCAAAATAAATACGGTTTGCCGTTGGATAACCGGGAGGATTATACGAAGTCCGACTGGATCTTATGGTCCGCTTGTTTGACCGGATCGATGGAGGATTTCAATGCGTTGATGGTTCCGGTCTGGAACTATGCCAACGAGACGACCTCGCGTGTTCCTCTAAGCGATTGGCATTTTACATCCGATGGTACGCAACGAGGTTTCCAAGCCCGTTCGGTTGTCGGGGGGTATTTCATGAAGATGCTGGAAAAGAAGCTAGGGAAATAATGTTATTAAGACAGAGGATGTATCATGTTTGTCCGTATGATTACTTGTCTGCCTGTATATATATAGATCTTTTCACCTAGGTGAAACGATCGTATCACGGAGGTGAAAAGATCTCTTCACCTAGGTGAAACGATTAGATTGTGCAGTGCTTGGCGATACTGTCTACCGTCCTTATCCTTAAGGTGGACGATTAATGCCACTAGTTTATAGGGTGATCCCTAATAGGTCCTCTATTCACCGATGATGAATAGAGCCTATTAGGGATTTGTTTTTACTCGATCTCGATGCTATGCTTTACCGGAGTAAGGATGAACGTGAACTCATAGTCGCCGTAAGGAATCTGGTATTCCGGGAGCGTGATCGTTCCCCAGCTATTTACACAGCCTAATCCCATCTGTACCTTATCGAGACAAAGGTTTGTCAAGTCGGCTTCCTCTACTTCGGGAGAGTGTCTTTGATCCTTCCGCACGCCGTCGTCCAAAGACTCGATCGTATAATGCAAGGCGGAGGCGGAGAATGGGGCGGAGGCTACTACCTCGATACCCTTGCCTGCCTCGTTCAGCATTTTCCACCAGCGGATATCCGATTTCGTTCCATTCTCTTGCGGACGGATATAGGAGTAGAATTGCTCATCTACCGTCTGGCGGTAAATAGCCAAGTCGGCGTTACCCTTGCGGTCGGTATAATTCTCTACGGGGCCACGGCCATAGTACTCGATATTCTCGAATGATCTCGGCATCGGCATCTGCATACCGAAGCGGAACAGGGGAGATACCTTGGCGCTCTTGTCCGCTGTTATTTTCTGGGTAACCTTGATGGCGCCCTTGTTGTTGATCACGTACGTCAAGTTCAACTTGGCGGATACGGCCGGCATATCATAGGCGGCCTCTACGATCACTTGCTGGTTCTCCATCCGTTGCTCAAGAGAGGTCAGCTTCATTTCCGGGTTCTTCCATGCGGCGTACTTCTTCTGTAGGCCGGCTCCGAAATCATTGTCTGTCGGCGCGCGCCAGAAGTTAGGAGTCAAAGCCTCTCCCTCCTTGATCATGTCTTGGCCGTTTACCGCGTATTTGATCAGATAACCATTCTCACGGTTGAACTCGGTACGGAAACCGCAACCTTCCACGATCAGGTAATTCGCGTCGTTATCTTGTACGACTGGAGCCTTCGTGTCGATATTGGTTGTCTCCACGTTCTTCAATTCCATAGAGGGAGCCTTGTAGGGGTTCAGCGTCAGCTGATCCTTGGCTACGGCATGTCCGGCGGGTAATAAGCCCTCGCGGTTCTTCAGTTTATAAGATACGTTAAGCAACCATTCCGCGCATTGGCAGGTCTTGCCTAGATCCAATCGGATCGTTGATGTCTGCTGGGGAGCCACCTTCAGGTCATCGACACGTCCGCTACGGATCACCTTGCCGCCTTTCAGCATTTCCCATTCCATATAATAAGCGGAAAGGTCGCGGAAGAAATTCTCGTTGTAGACCTTGACCTCGCCTTTCGCCAGATCGCCCGGGGTTGTCCAGATATCTTGGTAATAATACCCAACCTCGTACATATGCGGGTTCGGGATACGATCGGGGCTGATCAAGCCGTTATCGCAGAAGTTATTGTCGCTAGCGTCGAACTTATTGAAATCGCCGCCGTAGGCATAGATCATCTTCCCGTTCTTCCCGGTCCAGCGTGCGGATTGATCCACGAAGTCCCAGATGAATCCTCCTTGATACTTCGGGTACTTACGGATCAAATCCCAATATTCCTTGAAGCCACCCTGGGAGTTACCCATGGCATGGGCGTACTCACATTGTATCAAAGGCTTTTGCTTGGAGTTATCCTTGCTGTATTTGGCGCAATCCTCGTAGTTGTAATACATCGGGCAGAAGATATCCGTCTTGCCATCGATGCCTGCTTGCTCGTATTGTACGGCACGGCTGGCGTCCTCGTTCTTGATCCAGTCGTAGGCGGCCTCGAAGTTAGGGCCGTATCCCGCCTCGTTACCCAAGGACCAGAAGATGATGCTCGGATGGTTGAAACCACGCTGTACGTTACGTTGGTTACGTTCCAGATGCGCTTTCTTATAGGATGGGTTCTTAGCCAGCGTCTCCTCGCCGTATCCCATTCCGTGAGACTCTACGTTGGCCTCGGCAACAACATAGATACCGTATTTATCGCAAAGATCGTACCAGAAGTTATCATCCGGGTAGTGGCAGGTACGAACGGCGTTCAAGTTGAATTTCTTCATGATCTGTATGTCCTGTATCATGCGCTCGCGTGAAACGACATAACCGCCATCGGGATCCATCTCATGACGGTCGGCACCCTTGAAAAGAACCGGCTGCCCATTCACGAGTATCTGGGCGTTCTTCAATTCGATCTTACGGAAACCTACTTTTACGGGGATTACCTCGATGGTCTTGCCTCCCTCTTTCAAAGTAGCCCGCAGGGTATATAGATAAGGAGTCTCCGCGGTCCATTTCTGGGGAGAGGCTACCTCTATCGTCGTGCTCGCCTTTCCGGAGGCGTTCAAGGATTGGGTGGCGACTGCCTTGTTCTGGGCATCCAATAGCTCAAGCTCTACCGTACCTTTACCTTTTAGGGTCAGGTTGACAGCCAACGAGCCATTTTGGTACCCGGCATCCAGATCCGGAGTCACCCGTATATCGGCGATCTGTTGCTTTTGGTTACGGGCGTATAAATAGCAATCACGTCCTACACCGCAGTAACGGAAGAAATCTTGGTCTTCCAGATAAGTGCCATCACACCAGCGGAACACTTGGAAGGCGACCAGGTTCTTCTGCCCCGGTTTCAGGTAAGGAGTTAAGTTGAACTCCGCTTCCAGCTTGCTGTCCTCGCTATAGCCTACGTACTTCCCGTTTACCCACAAATACATATTGGAGGTAACGGAGCCGAAATGGGCGATGATCTCTTTCCCGTTCCAGTCGGCGGGAACCATGATCTCGCGGCGGTAGGAACCCACATGGTTATTAACGGTAGGGACCTCGGGCGGGTTGTTCTTGAATTGCTCGCGCCAAGCGTAACCCACGTTTACGTAGAGAGGATCTCCGTATCCGTTCAGTTCCCATACGCCGGGCACAGGCATATTGTTCCATCCTTTGTCGTTGTAATCGGTCCGCCAGAAATCGGCAGGACGAGCGTCGGTGTTCTTTACCCAAAAGAATTTCCAAGGACCGTTCAAGGTCATGAAGTTCCGGGATTGTTCCTTGGCATCCTTCGCCGCCGCCTCGGCGGTCTCGTAGGCGAAGAAATTGGCGTGCATCGGGGCACGGTTTACGGCGTTGACCTCGGGGTCTTGCCACTCATTAGACTGGGCTACCGCTGTGAAAGCCAAAGCGGCGAACAGTCCGGTCATAAGATGTCTTTTCATGCTATTATATTTTTAATCTGCTTTACGGAATTGCAAAACTAAGAATAAAATTCCGGGTATGGCAATAATCCCGGCGGAAACTAGCAAGGCGACACGCAAAGAATAGAAATCATTCAGCCAACCTATAAAGGGGGCGATGGCGGCGAACATCAAGCGGATCACGAAGTTACGGATCGACAAGACCGTAGCCCGCATCTCCGAGAAGGTCATTTGATTGATGTAACCCTTTAAGATAGGTGTGGCGAAGCCCCGCACGATATAGAAAACAAACAAGATCGCTAATCCCCAATAGGTAAGATTATAAGCGAGCGATATATATCCACCGACGATTATAAGGAGAATGAACGTGTTTGATTTGCGCATCCCGAAATACCGCTCCACCCGATCGGAATAGAGGGCGGACAGCCCCACCGTCAGATTGAGCATAGTCCAAATGATGCCGTAATAGGAAGTAGAGGTTCCCAGCTTCATCAATACGGGCTGCACGAACCATGCCATCGTTAAGGTAGCGGCCCCGATGATACCGGAGAACATGATGTTATAACATAGTTTACGGTTCGTGATCAAGGAGTATCTCAAGATGCGGACAATCTCCGAGGCGGGGTTCTGCACCTTGCTCTTGGTATTGTATTCCTGTAAGGCGAACGCCGCCGGAATACCGATAAAGGCGACAAACGCTTGGGCGTAAAACGGTAGGCGCAAGGAATAAGCGGCCAGCAATCCTCCGAATATCCCGGCGATGGCCTCGGCGAAATTACCGATCATCGTGATGCGCCCCTCATATCGCAAGTAAAGTCCCTCTTTTTTATATCGCACGGTCGTATCGTAGAGCAGCGCCGAGTCCGCTCCGTTTACCAAGGTCTGCCCGGTTCCCAGCAGGATCTCGGCGAAGAGAAATGCCGCGAAAGTGGAACTGAAAGAATAACATAGGTACCCACCAAAGAAAAGTATGCAACCTAGGATCAAGCATTTCTTACGCCCCCATACGTCCGCCAGATAGCCCGAGGGGATCTCCAAGGCGACAGCGGCGACCGAGTAGACACTCTTCAGGATAAGTACATCTTG
>JAQVCX010000032.1 GCA_028689545.1 Parabacteroides sp. | reverse complement strand
CGGAAAATTAATTTTCCTAATACTTGTACTACTTGTTGAATTATGTAAATCTCTCAAAGAACTCGTGTCGCTTTCGTTTTGCGAACGTGGATGCAAAGATAAGGACTTTTATTTTAAACTTCCAAATTTTCTTGGAACTTTTTTTTTCTAAAAGTTTGTTTCATCATTTTGTCTCGCCGTTCTCTCTCGAATGCGGATGCAAAAGTAGTGTTATAAAACATAACCTCCAAACATTTTCGTAACTTTTTTGTAATATTTTTTTCAAGGGGGGGATAGCGTACATTAATATATAGGGTGAATCTTTTTTCTGGTTCACGAGTGGTATCGTGTGTCCTCACAAGTGCGATTATACGTGCAAACACGACGAATACGTCGTGCATTTACACGTATGAGCACGACAGGCACGATCATATCCCGATCTGGGAAATACACGAAAAAAACGGTTTTCGCACGTGAAATCACGTGAAAAAGCACGGGGGATAACACCGATCCGATCACACAAACAGGGGTTGACGCCTATTTTTGCGCCTTTATGACTTGGAATAGGATGGATAGAGAGGCAATGATTAAAAGACTGGATATCTATCTATTAAGACCAACAAAAGGCCACCTTTTTAAAACCGAGGGTGCGCAAGGGTGCGCAACTTTACGTGTTCAGAAAAACATTTCTATAGAATAGATATATAATTACATCACACTCTATAGATAGAACATACACTATGTACAGGAAAAGTTTTACAAAACCACGTAAAGTTGCGCACCCTTGCGCACCCTCCTACCCATGCCAAGCCTTATCCGAGGATCATAAATCATTGAGATACGGACTGAAAGTCAATGAGAAACCTTCCGCTTTCCATTGACTTTCCAACCGCTTTCCATTGACTTTCCAACCGTATTCCATTGAGATCCCAACCGTATCCCATTGAGATCCTCTGGCGAAGCAGACACTTCTCCACATGAATGCCACAACAAAAGGCATGAAAAGCAAAAATAATTTCCTCAAATTCGGCTATAAGCATTGAATATATTCAACTTATGGTTAATTTTGTTGTTACAATATAAAATTGTGTTGTTTATGAAAAAAATATTACAGGAGTTTAAGCAGTTCGCCATGCGAGGTAACGTAGTGGACATGGCGGTAGGTATCATTATAGGTGGTGCCTTTGGAAAGATCGTATCTTCTATCGTAGCGGATCTGATCATGCCGGCGGTAGGTTTATTAATAGGTGGCGTGAATTTCACGGATTTGAAAATCACCATGAAGCATGCCGTAATGGAGGGAGACAAGGTGATCTCTCCGGCGGTCTCCATCAACTACGGTAATTTTATACAAGTGACATTGGATTTCATTATCATAGCTTTCGCCGTCTTTTTACTTGTCAAAGGCGTTAATGCTTTAAGCAAGAAGAAGGAAGAGGCCCCGAAAGCTCCAGCCGCTCCCCCGGCAGATATCCAGTTACTTACCGAGATTAGGGATTTACTGAAAAACAACAAATAAACAGCAAACTGATCGGTAAGAAAAAGAAGCTATCATTAGAAAATTAAATGATAGCTTCTTTTTCTTATTTTAAATGTAACTTTTTTTCAAATCCATTCGTCTTATAAGAAGAGAGTATAAATTAATTACAATTCATATGAGAACAAGAATGATGGCCTTATTGGCGTTGATCGCTTTTTGCGCGATGCCTATAGAGGCGAAGAATGTAGAAGGAAATGGGGATATTATCACGAAAGAGATCTCCGTCAGAGACTATTCCGCGATAAAAGTCGGCTCTAACGCCATGGGTTATAGCGGCAGTTGGTTCAACCTATTCAGCCGTGGGGGAAACCCGTCGTACGTTTTCGAGTATACGCAAGGAAGATCAGCGTCCTTACGAATCACGATCGACAAGAACTTATATCCTTATATAAACGTTCAAGTAAAGAATGAGCAACTTTCAATCTCCACAAAGAATGGCACAGAATTAAGCCCTACCCGATTTAAAATAGAGGGCACTTCCAAGAAGCTGGAAAAAATCCAGATGTCCGGTTGTATGGATTTTGTCCTGAGAAGCGCTTTATCAGGGAATGACCTGGAGGTTATAGCGACAAAGGGTAGCGACGTGACAATGGAGCAACCGGTCCACGTATCTAATTGCACAATCGAGGCGACCAGCGGTAGCGATATTATCATCAACGATCTTACTACCCGAATAATACGGGGCCATGCCAGCGGAGGTAGCGATCTCAAGCTAGGGGGGAAAGCGGAGAACGGCGAGTATTCCGCGTCAGGCGGCTCGGACATCAAGGCTTATGATCTTATCTTGAACAAGCTGGAATGTTCCGCCAGTGGCGGCTCGGATATTTATACACACGTAACCGATCATATCAAGGCTTCGGCTAGCGGTGGTAGTGATGTACATTACAAAGGATCGGCAAGAGCAGACACATCCACTTCCGGAGGAAGCGATATCACGAAAGAGGGTAATTAATACCCTCTTTCTTATCCTCCTATACATTGAATCGGATAACAAAAGCACTTCCTTTTCCAACCGCGCTATCCACGGAAAGCGTTCCTCCATGAGCTTCCACGAAGTCTTTACTGATAGCCAACCCTAGGCCACTCCCTTGTACCTTCGTTCCCGGCACACGGAAATAACGGTCGAATATACTTTGATGATACCGGGGATCGATGCCCTTACCGAAATCCCGCACATAGATCTCCACGGCATGATCAAGCTGGCGGGCACCGATTATGATACGGCCATTCTCCGGGGTATAATGAATGGCGTTCGACAATAAGTTCGTCAAGACCCACGCTATTTTCTCACTATCCACGAAAAGCTTGGAGATCTTCTCCGGGTATTCCACCTCTATATGGCAATTGAAACGATCGGCTTGCACTTGGTTTGCCTTTATCGCATACTCGATCAGTTCGATCGGCTTGGTTATTTTCGGATTCAATTGTAGCTTGCCGGTCTCCACCTGCGTCATTTTCAATAGCTCGCTGGTTATTTCCAGTAATCGATCGCTACTTTCCTTGATACTTTCGGCCAGCGCTTTTTGCTCGTCGTTCATAGCTCCTACACGGGCATCCTCCAGCAATTTCAGGCTCATCATGATCGCCGAGATCGGCGTTTTCAGCTCATGCGAGATCGTCGAGATAAAAGTGGTCTTGGCGGAATCCAGCTCCTTGAACTCCGTGATGTTCTTCAATAAGATCACGTCGCCCACATACACCTCCGTCTCGCCCCTCTCTGATATGCGGATCGGTATATATTGCACTTGAAAATAACTTTCCTTATTATCCGCGTAAATCTTAAGCGGCTCTTTCTTCTCGCTCGGCTGGATCAGCTCCCGAATTAACCGGCGGAGCAAATCGTTACGTAAGGATAATTCCGAGGCAGACTTCCCGATCACGTTTTCCCGCTTAAGGTTCAAGATCGTCAGGGCCTCGTTATTGGCGAAAAGAATCTTACGATCCCGATCCAAGCCTATGATTGGCTCCGTGATGCTATTCACGATAGCCTCTATATATTTCTTTCCTTGGATAATATCCGCCAACGTACTTTTCCGGTATTCCGTAAGTCGTTCCGCCATCCGGTTAAAGGATTTCGCGACACCCTCGAATTCATCCGATTTAGCCAGATCCAAGCGTTTCTCGTAATTATGGTTGGCGATCTCCATGATGCCATCCATCAACAGGCGGATAGGGGTATTTATCGAACGGGGGAGACGGATTAAAAAGGCGAAAGCGACCACGATACAGGAGAGGCCAATCCCCCAAATCCAGAATAAGGCCTTTTGAGACGCAGACTCCGCCACTTGGCTTTTCCTATAGATAGAGGCCATATTCAAGCTCATTACTTGGTTTAAGGCGAGACGTACACGACGGATATTCTCCCCATTACGCTCTTTCGCCAAATGCTCGTATTGAGCGACCAGGTGCGAGGTAGCCACGTTCTCGTCTACCTCCGTGATATTCTTTTTTTGCAGCCCCAGGTTCTTCTCGAAATCGGATTGAGCCGAAGGATCGCTATCGATTCGTTCCAGCGCATCCAGCATCCGGCGCGCATAGAGCAACGAATTATAATTATCGGCCAATATATTCCTTGTGTCGGCGGACATATCGGAGATATTCTTTACGGATAGGCCTCCCAGCAAAACGATCATGGCAAACAGCAGCCCGATTCCGTATCTTAGTTTTGTTTTAATCTTCAGACTCATAGGTGATGTGTTTTAAGCGATTATTAGTAAGTCTACGTTCAACAAAGATAAACTATTTAGCAATGTCCGATACTGAAAAACAGAAAACAAGATCGATGATAAATGAAAAGAAGGTTTTCCTATACATACGGTCGTGATCTGTTTCTCCCGGCATATCTTCAAGATGCTTTCGGATATACTTTTGGATTGTATCTGAATCACCTCCCCTCCTAGCTCCGTGGCCAGTTTAAAATGATTCGACAGATAACGCTGGTTCGCCAACGGTATTCGCTCGATACTTTCCTTGGGTGTTTGCACATAGAGCACCTGAAATTTAGAGTTGTACCGGGTAGCCAAGCGAGCGACCTTACGAATCACCTTACGGGGCGTTTTCTCATGGCTGCTGATGCACGCGAGGAACTTCTCATGACGGACTCCCGCATTCAGCGGGACAGAGCTTTCCACCTTTTTCTCTACCCGGAGCGCCACCTCCTTCAAGGCTAGCTCGCGCAGTTGAAGGATATGATCGGAGGTAAAAAAGTTGTTCAACGCCATCTGTATCTTCTCCGGCCTATAAATCTTTCCGGCTTTCAAGCGAGCCACCAACTCGTTTGCCGTAAGGTCGATGTTCACCACCTCATCCGCCTGCTCCAGCACGCTATCCGGGATCCGCTCCTTCACCTCTATGCCGACGATATCTTTCACATCCTCGTTCAGCCCTTCCAAGTGTTGGATATTGACGGCGGTGATCACGCTGATTCCGGCATCCAAGATATCCATTACGTCCTGCCAGCGTTTCTCGTTCTTACTACCCTCTATGTTTGTATGGGCCAGCTCGTCCACGACGACCACTTCCGGGTGAATATTGAGGATCGCCTGCAAGTCCATCTCCTCCACTTCCTTACCCTTATAAAACAACTTACGGCGTGGCAGGATGGGCAAGCCATCTACCAACGCCTCCGTCTCCACACGCCCATGTGTCTCCACGTAACCGATCTGTATGTCGATACCGCTCCGAAGCAGCTCGTGCGCCTCTTGGAGCATGCGGTACGTCTTACCTACACCGGCGATCATGCCGATGTAGACCTTAAAATTACCTTGCCGAGACTTTTTCAGCAAATCCAAAAAGTGCTGCACACTTTGTTCCCGTCCACCCATAGATTCATTTATTTTGATCCGCCGCTTCTTCCAAGGCGATATTCAATTTCAGCACATTCACGGTCTCCGGTCCGAAAAGGCCGAATAGCGGGGATTCCACCTGTCCGGAAACGATCGCCATCACTTCCTCCAAAGGCATCCGACGAGCCTCGGCCACCCGCTCCGCTTGCGCAAATGCCGCTTTCGGGGATATATGAGGATCTAAGCCGGAACCACTGGCCGTCACCATCTCCGCCGACACCTCTTCACGCTTTAGATAAGGATGACGCGCCAAGAAGGTATCGATACGGACCTCTACCTCCGCTAAATACGCCTCGTTGGAAGGGCCTTTGTTGCTACCACCGGAGCTGCTGGCATCATAACCATCACCAGCGCAAGAGGGACGGCCCCAGAAATAAATATCTTGCGTGAAGCTCTGCCCCACATAGGCGGCCCCTACGATCTTTCCATTTAACTCCACGACCTCGGCATTCCCTTTGTTCGGGCCGAAAACCTGGGCGAAAGCCCATAATACGAATATATAACATGCGCTGAATAAGACGCAAAACATAAGCGTTAGCTTGAATGACTTAAGTAACATATTGATTTCCCTTTCTTTTTAATTATTATTTGTTGTATTTCTCCCGGCAGACCGTCTGCCGGCTCCAAAACAGCCAAAGATCTTCCGGCAGACCGTCCGCCGGCTCCAAAACAACCAAAGATCTCCCGGCAGACCGTCCGCCGACTAAAACAGGGCGACGATCATATCGATCAGTTTGATCCCTACGAATGGAACGATCACGCCACCTACCCCGTAGATCAATAAATTACGACGCAACAAAGCGGACGCGCCGATCGGCTTATAGGCCACCCCTCGCAAGGCCAGCGGTATCAATATCGGTATGATGATAGCGTTGAAGATGATGGCGCTTAAGATAGCGCTCTCCGGACTATGCAAACGCATGATATTTAGCGCCGCCAACTGTGGGATAGAAACCATGAAGAGCGCCGGGACGATCGCGAAATATTTGGCGACATCGTTGGCGATACTAAAGGTCGTTAATGTGCCACGCGTCATCAGCAACTGTTTGCCGATCTCCACGATCTCGATCAATTTCGTAGGATCATTATCCAAGTCTACCATATTCCCCGCCTCCTTAGCGGCTTGCGTACCGCTATTCATGGCTACTCCCACATTCGCTTGGGCCAAGGCCGGCGCGTCATTTGTCCCGTCTCCCATCATGGCTACCAGCTTACCGGCCTCTTGCTCTTTCTTGATATAATTCATCTTATCTTCCGGCTTGGCCTCGGCGATATAATCATCGACACCCGCCTTATCCGCGATATATTTAGCCGTCAACGGATTATCGCCTGTTACCATCACGGTCTTCACGCCCATTTTACGAAGACGCTCGAAACGTTCTTGAATACCCGGTTTGATAATATCCTGCAACTCGATGACACCGATTATATAATCATCCTGAGAGACGACCAAAGGCGTGCCTCCATTGCTGGTTATTTTCCGTACCAGATCCGCCACTTCCCCGGGATATTTATTACCGGCCGCCTCACTCATCTTGCGGATAGCGTCGAACGCGCCCTTACGGATACGGGTACCCTCTTTCAGATCGACACCGGAGCACTTCGTCTCCGCCGTGAATTTTATCATACGGGAACCGGACGTGCTCAGGTCACGAATACGAATACCTTTCTCACGCCCCAACTCGACGATGGATTTCCCCTCCGGGGTCTCGTCGGATAATGAGGCCAGCAAACAAGCTTGCACAAAAGCGTGCTCATCCATTCCGGAAACCGGATAGAATTGGGTGGCCTTACGATTGCCGATCGTGATCGTACCGGTCTTATCCAATAACAAGGTATCTACATCCCCCGCCGTCTCAACGGCTTTTCCGGATTTCGTGATCACATTCGCACGCAACGCACGATCCATGCCGGCAATGCCGATCGCGGAAAGCAACCCCCCGATCGTCGTAGGGATCAAGCAAACGAATAAGGAGATAAAAGAGGCGATCGTGATGTGCGTATGGGAATAGTCCGCCAACGGCTTCAAGGTACCGCAGACCACGACAAACACCAAGGTAAAGCCGGCCAACAAGATCGTAAGGGCGATCTCATTCGGTGTTTTCTTGCGGGAAGCCCCCTCTACCAAGGCGATCATCTTATCCAAGAAACTCTCGCCCGGCTGGGTGGTTACCAGTACCTTTATCTGGTCGGATAGCACTTTCGTACCACCGGTCACGGAACTTTTATCCCCACCCGCCTCACGGATCACCGGAGCGGACTCGCCGGTGATGGCACTCTCATCGATAGAGGCCAATCCCTCTATAATCTCACCGTCGGACGGGATCGTATCGCCCGCCTCGCAAAGAAAGACATCTCCTTTTTTCAGCTGGGAACTACTGACGGTGGTTATCTCCCCTTTCGCGCCGACCCATTTAGCGGGAGTCTCCTCGCGCGTCTTACGCAAGCTGTCCGCTTGGGCCTTGCCCCGTGCCTCGGCGATAGCCTCGGCAAAATTGGCAAAAAGCAAGGTGATAAACAACACGATAAAGACTAATATATTGTATCCGAACGATCCCTGCGTTTGATCGCCGGTGGCGGCGGCCCAGATCGTCACGATCAGCATGACAAAGGTGACGATCTCGACGATAAACATAATCGGATTACGGAACATCGTACGGGGATCCAACTTCACGAACGATTGTCTCAAACTTTCTTTCACTAGCTCCTTCGGAAATAAAGAAGCGGATTTATTATCTTTCATATTCTATGCTCTAATTTTCAGTTTTCAATAAATCAGTAGATGCTAAAATACTCGGCGATCGGTCCCAAAGTCAGTGCCGGGAAGAAAGACAGGGCGGCAACGATAAAGATCACGCATAAAGTCATCACGGCAAATGTAGCCGTATCCGTCTTCAGCGTCCCGGCGCTTTCCGGCACATATTTCTTTTGGGCCAGCAGACCGGCGATAGCTACCTGTCCGACGATCGGCAAATAACGGCTGACGATCAAAGCCAAGCCGGTCGTGAGATTCCAGAAATAGGTATTATCGCCCAATCCCTCGAAACCGGAACCGTTATTGGCCGACGACGAAGTGTATTCGTAAAGCATCTCGCTCAATCCGTGGAACCCGGGATTATTGAGCCATCCTCCTTCCGCTTCCACGAAAGCCGGATCGTAAACCCAGTAATAACAAGCCACCGCCGTGCCGATCAAGATTACGAAGGGATGAGCCAAAGCCACGATCGTAGCGATCTTCATTTCCCGGGCCTCTACCTTCTTCCCCAAGAACTCCGGCGTACGCCCGACCATCAATCCGCTGATAAAAACGGCGATAATCAAGAACGCGTAATAATTCATGAGACCTACGCCTACGCCCCCGAACCATGTATTGATCTGCATATTCAGCATCTCCATCATACCAGACAATGGCATCGTACTATCGTGCATACCATTCACGGAACCATTCGACGTGGCAGTTGTCGCGGCGCTCCACAGGGCGGTAGCGGCCGAACCTAAGCGAGTCTCCTTCCCTTCCATGGCTCCCGCGCTCTGATCAATGCCCATCTCCGCTATTTTCGGGTTTCCGCTCATCTCATAATACGTATTGATTCCCACGCTTACGAGATAGGCGAAAAGCATGACCCCAAAGATCGAGTAAGCCAATCTCTTACGTTTCAAGTAAAAACCCAAGGCGAAAACCATCGCCATCGGAAGGATCAAGATAGACCAACATTCTAGCATATTGGTCAGGTAGGTAGGATTCTCCAGCGGATGTGAGGAGTTCGTGCCAAAGTAACCGCCCCCGTTCGTACCCAACTGCTTGATCGGAATAATAGCGGCGGCCGGTCCTTGCGATACCATTTGCTCGGTACCTTCCAAGGTAGTCAGCTTCATCTTTCCGTCGAAACCCATCGGGGTACCTTGTACGATCAGGATAAAACCGACGATCAAAGCCATCGGCAGGAGGATACGGGTACAGCTTTTCATCAATAAGTCCCAGAAGTTACCGATTGTCCGCGCCGAATTGGAGGCCATCGCCCTAAAGACCCCGGCTAAGGCGGCCATACCGGTAGCGGCGGTAATGAACTGGAATAACATAATGACAAATAGCTGCGTGAAATAAGTCAATCCACTCTCGCCGCTATAATGTTGCAGGTTACAGTTCACCATGAAACTGATACATGTATTAAAGGACAAATGGGAAGACTGCCCCGGGTTGCCGTCCGGATTCAGCGGTAAATATTGTTGGAAATAAAGCAAGAGCATTCCCCAGAAGAACCAAAAGAGATTAATCGTCAGAAGCGCTTTCAAGAAGCTTTTCCAACTCATCTCTTCTTTCGGGTCGATTCCAGACACCTTAAAGATAAACCGTTCAACGGGAGCCATGAAATCCAAACAAGTCTTCTCCCCCTTATAAACCTTAGCGATATACTTTCCTAGCGGATAGGCCAAGACGATCATGAGTACGATCTGCGCGATACTACCTATTAATTCAGTATTCATCTTCTCATCTTCATTTTTTGTTTAAAACTTCTCGGGTTTCACCAACACATACATCAAATACCCGAAGATTACCAAACAGAGCATAAACAGTACTAAAAACATTTCTTAATCTCCTTTATTAATTGTTCCTACGATTCTAATCACATTTATCCATGCCAGAATCATGCCAAAACCAAAGAGCTTAGCAATAAAATAGTACCTATCAAATATTTACATCTATGAGTATCGAAAAACAGAAAAGAGCGCACCCTACCAAAATGAAAAAGCGAGCCTATCAAAATGAAATGGTTTTCCAAAAGGACAATAGAAGTAAGTTTTTCACGGGAAATTTGCGTATGTTTGTCCAATGATAACCAATAACACAGAAAGAATATGGTAAACAAAGAATTAGACAACAAAAAAGCGGAATTAGCCGAACTCATCATGAATGATATCAATAATGA
The DNA here is from genome assembly GCA_028689545.1 of Parabacteroides sp. Classification (GTDB taxonomy): domain Bacteria; phylum Bacteroidota; class Bacteroidia; order Bacteroidales; family Tannerellaceae; genus Parabacteroides. The sequence goes on along the minus strand of JAQVCX010000032.1, from coordinate 21,143 downwards.
GGACGCATTAGATCTACTCAAGCAATATGCCAAAGAATTAATCGCCCAAGGCAATTTCCATCTTCCCCATATATCCTCCGACGAGGAACTACGATCTATCATAGACCAAGTGCTGGAAGATGATAAGAATGGATTGTTTATTGATGATGAAGATCTAATTAAAGAAATGAGAACATGGTAAAGCAACTTCGGTGGTCCCCCCGTGCCAAACAAGATCTAAAAGATATACACTATTGGTATAAAAATATTTCTAGTAGAAAAGTCGCTGATCGTATCATCAACGATATACGTACTAATTGTAAATTATTATGTAATTTTCCATTCATGGGATATGTAGAACCAGCCTTGACAAACTATGAACAGTGTTTCCGTACATTAGTACATGTACCCAATTATAAAATTGTATATTGGACAGAAGGTAAATTTGTAAAAATCGCGACGATCTTCGATACACGTCAAGCCCCTGAGAAAATGACTTCTATTATCAAGAATACCACTCAATGGGTTTGTGAGGAAAATGCGGAATATGAGACTAAAGCCCATACTCCTCTATCTTCCGATAAAGAGTAGTGTGGCCTATGCCTAGAAGACGGGAGGTTTCGGTTTTATTGCCTTTGGTGTATTTGAGCACTTTTTGGATGTGTGTTTTCTCAACGCCACTCAAGTCGAAGCCGCTATAAGATTCCGGATTTGCCGCGGAGGGGGTTTGTATATTCAAGGGGAGAGCATCCAAGGTTAAGGTATCTCCATCGGCAATAATCAAGCTACGCTCAATTACATTACGCAACTCACGTACGTTACCTTTCCACGTCGGTTTTTTCAAGGCATCTATATATTCGGGCGAAATTGTCCGGATGTTCTTTCCCATCTTGGAGGAAAAAGCGGAGACAAAGGCTTTTATATGGAGAGGGATATCCTCGATCCGTTCACGAAGCGCGGGAAGGTGAATCTGGAAAACGGAAAGCCGATAAAAGAGATCTTCCCGGAAATGTCCTCGCTCGATCTCTTTCTCTAAGTCACGATTGGTAGCGGCAATGACGCGTACATCCACTTTCGTTGGTTTCGTATCGCCGATCTTGATAAACTCCCCGGTCTCAAGGATACGGAGCAACTTGGCTTGCAAGTCGAAAGCCATTTCCCCGATCTCGTCCAAGAAGATCGTACCTCCGGAAGCTTCCTCGAATAAACCTTTGGTCTCTTTCAGCGCTCCGGTAAAAGCCCCCGCCTTATGGCCGAACATCTCGCTCTCCAGCAGATCCCGGCTGAAAGAAGAACAGTTGATAGCGACAAAAGACCGCCCTTTCCGGGAGCTATGTTGATGGATGGATTGGGCGAAAACCTCTTTCCCTGTACCGGTCTCGCCGGTCAACAGCACCGGAACATTCGTGGCCGATACTTTCTGGGCTAACCCGATAGCCGCTTGTATAGCGGACGATTTGCCGACAATCGTATCAAACGAATATTGCCTCCCCACGGAAGAGGCTTCTTCCTTTTGCATTTGATAAGCGGCGGCGGCTTTCTCCATCGCTTTGGCTACCAAAGGAATGATCTTATTATTATCATCCCCTTTCGTGATATAATCGAAGGCACCGCTCTTAATCGCCTGTACGCCATCCGGTATATTCCCATGGGCGGTAAGCAGGATGATCTCGGAAAGGGGGCGAAGTCTTTTTAAGTCCGACACCAAATCCACGCCATTCCCATCCGGCAAGAACACATCGCACAACACCACCTCCGGCGAATGCAGCTCCATCTGCCTCAACCCCGCCTTACAAGTAGCGGCCTGTAAGACCTCGTATCCCTCCAAACCGATAATGCGTGAAAGCAAACCCAATATCTGCTTCTCGTCGTCGATAACTAAAACCTTGCCCATACACCGGAGTTATTTATTTAGGCACAAATGTACGCTTTTTACCTTCTCTCCCGATAAGACGGGAAAAATGATTCTTTAATATTGGTTTATGAGACACAAATATCCTAAACAGGAGCGCAGGAAATTGTAATAAATATTACATTGCACGAAATTTTATGCGTAAAATGAAGAAATTGTTATTTATCTCGGTCTCCGCACTCCTTTTATGTTCTTCGTGCGTGAGTAAAAAGAAGTACCTCCTCGCCGAGAACGGACGCTTGGAGGCGATCGGACGTGGCAATGCCTTGAAGGAGGAATTGATTAAAAGCAAGGACGATAACGACGCACTCAATAACCGGATCTCCGCCTTGATTAGGGATACGGCCACCATGGGACGTGATATCCGTAATTACCGAACGATGCTGAACACCAATATGGGCGAGCAAGACAAACTGAACGCCTTATTGCAGCAAAAGATGGGTGAACTGGATGAGCGCGAGCGCGTCATCAACGAGTTGCAAGACATGATGAACGCCCAGAGCGCGAAGGTTCAGAATTTATTGAGTAGCGTGAAAGACGCTTTGCTGGGTTTCAACAGCGATGAGCTGACCGTAACCGAAAAGAACGGCAAAGTATATGTAGCCATGTCGGATAAGCTTCTGTTTCAATCGGGAAGCGCAAAGGTTGACATACGAGGCAAGGAAGCGCTGGCTAAGTTGGCCGAGGTGCTGAATAAGCAAAACGATATCGATGTTTATATAGAGGGCCATACGGACAGCAAGCCGATCAACACCGCCCAATTCAAGGATAATTGGGATCTAAGCGTGATCCGTGCGACCTCCGTAGTGCGTATCCTTACCAAGGATTACGGGGTGAATCCTCTACAGATACAACCTTGCGGCCGTGGGGAGTTTATGCCGGTCGCCGACAACGAGAACGCCGATGGACGTAGCAAGAACCGCCGTACGGAGATCATCATGGCCCCGAAGTTGGATAAGTTGATGCAGATGTTACAGTGATAATGATACCATACCGGCCGATAGCACCTCTATCCGTGAATATATTCATAAACATACACTATTTTAGTGATGACTTCGTTTACTTTGTGTTACTTTGCTGTAAATTTATAAAGATATGAAGAAAGCGTCTATGCAAATAAAGTTTGAGGGCCAAAGTCATCAGATCGATTCAAATACCCTGATAAATTCTTTGATCCATTATAATACTATTATAGCTGAGTCTAACAAGGAACTTAGTGGAGGTTCTAAATTTATATCAGTAAATATTAACGCTTTAAAAGAGGGGTCTTTCGTCATAGATTTGAGTCTTGCCGAGAATGCGTTGTTATCAGTCTTTTCTAATGATGGGATACAGTATCTTTCCGGGTTTGTGACAGTCATAACAGGAGTCTTCGGGGCGTATAAAGTACTGAAGGGAAAGCCCGCTGTTACAGAATCGGAAAAGAAGGATATAATATCCCATCTTGATATAAAAGGGAACGATGTCACTATAAACAATTCTATCATTAATATATATAATCAACCAGTTGTTAGAGAGGCTATCAGTAAATCTATAGAGACCGCCGATAGTGACCCGAATGTGGAAGGGGTTTCTATAAAGGGTAAAGAAGGATCAAAACCAGTAATTTTCACGAAAGACGAGTTTAAGGATCTTATTTATGTTGACTTTGATAAGGAAGACGAAAGGCCACAAGAAATAGATGAGATCGTAGACGCATCTCTTACGATTATAGGCTTGAGTTTTGAAAAGGGTGCCAAGTGGCAATTCTTGTATAATGGATTCAAGATTGGCATGATCGTGAAAGATGACGCATTAATGAGGAGGATTAATGAGGGAGATAGGTTTGGAAAAGGTGACTCTATCAAGGTTAAAATGAAAATAACCAAATCATTTAATCCCAATTACAACGCATATGAAAATAAGTCTTATAAGATAATTGAGTTTATAGATCATGTATTAGCGCCTAAGCAAGATAACCTGTTTTGATATTTTGTAGTACCATCGAATATATTGGTGAATGGGAAATGCTCTATAACCTTGATTTTAATTGTACCGAATTCTGTACAATTAAGCTTTCCTCTAACTTTGCTTTCCGGCAAGTAGGGGGAAAACGTCTCGCATCAGTAAGAATAGCTATCCGAAACCTTATATATTCTTTATCGGATACGCTCTACTTCTACAGACCACGCCGTGAACTCTACAGACCACGACGTGGTTTGTATAATCCACGACGTGGTCTGTAGAGTTCACGGCGTGGTCTGTAGAAGTAACCTATAGGTGATTATCTTTAGATATGATAGTCCGAACGTTTGCTCCTATAGACATCAGCCTTTACTTACTGAACAGTAAGCTATGAACAATGAGGATGGGGCGATACCCCGCCCTCATTTACCGCTTGCACTTGATAGCGAAATACAGGATGTACAGGAAAGCGATCAATGGGACGATGAAGCCCAGCGCCATATTCTCCTCGCCGATATATCCCATCAGCATCGGGCTGAAAGCGCCGCCGGCGACTCCCATCACGATGTAAGCAGAGGCTTTCTTGGTGTAAACGCCCATGCCTTCCAGCCCCAAGGCGAAAATCGTAGGGAACATGATGGACATGAAGAAAAAGGATAAATAAAGCGCGCATAAAGAGAGCACCCCGGTAGAGGCCACCACCAAAGCCATGCAAACGACGCTCAACAAAGAATACCAAGTCAGCAAACGGCCGGGAGCCAGCCACTTCATCGTGAAGCTACCGCTCAAACGCCCGATCATGAATAAAGCCATCCCACCGAAGGCCAAGATACGGGAGGCTTCCAAATTACTGATATCCGGATCTATCTCCGTCACGTAATTAATAAAGAACCCGAAGATGCCCGTCTGCGCGGCGCAATAACAGAATTGGGCGACCACGGAACGTACAAACTGTCCGTGCTTCCACATCGAAACGGCAGGTTCCGCCTCGGCAACGGCAACGGTAACCGCCATCTCCTCCCCTTCCTCTTCCTCCGGCTTAATCTCCGGCAACTTCGTGAAGAAGAAGAGCAACGCCACGAACAAGACGATACCACCGACCAAGATATAAGGTTTAGCCAACGCCATCGAATCGCCATCCGGCGCCCCGAATATCAACCATCCACCCACCAAAGGGCCCAGTATCCAACCCAATCCATTGAAAGACTGGGATAGATTTAATCGTTGGGCGGCGGAAGCGGACGGCCCTAATATCGTAGAATAAGGATTCGCCGCCGTCTCCAAGATACAAAGTCCGCAAGCGATCACAAACAAGGCGACAAGGAAAGGCGTAGCCGAATGCAAGAAGGCCGCCGGGATAAACCCGAAAGCCCCGATCGCGAACAGTAACAGACCCAGGATAATCCCTTTCCGGTATCCGTAGCGTTTCATGAACGCCCCCGCCGGCAACGCCATCAAGAAATAGGCGATATACGTAGAGAATTGCACCAAGCCACTCTCCGCCTTGGTCATCGTGAAGACTCCTTGAAAATGTTTGTTCAGCACATCCAAGAGTCCGTGGGCGAATCCCCAAAGCAAGAACAAACTCGTGATCAAGATAAACGGGATCAAATAAGATTTCCCTCCCGGGGCGGCAACTAGCGATTGTTTCTTTTGTTTTTCCATCCTTCTGTCTATTTACTCGCGCCCGGCAATTTAAACATACATTCCATCAACTGCCATTTCTCGGACGAGGAGCTTCCCGGAGCCGCCTTTTGATACTTCGCCACGAAGTCCTCCCATTCCGCCTGCTTATCCATCGTCGCCAAACGGGCGAACGCCGCATCCCAATCAAAATCGTCCGATGTCTCCACGATCATGAACAACCGGGTTCCCAACCGGTAAATCTCCATATTCAAGATCCCTACCGCACGGATTCCTTCCGGTATCTCCGGCCAGATATGCTCCGGCGAATGCCAATAGCAATACTCTTTTATCAACTGCTCGTCCTCTTTCAGATCCAAGGTCTGACAATATCTTTTCATAACTTTGTGTTTAAATAAAGTCGCAAAGGTACAAAAGTATCTTTAATCCAGATAGACATCTCCTGCCGGATGCTTATAATAGTCATACATCCGCTGGATCTGCTCCGGCAGCACACGCTCCAAGGACAACGGGGGCAACTCCTCCAATTGAAAGAAGCCTTTCCCCAAGATATCGAAGGCATCGGTAAACGACCCGCCCTTTAACTCGCAAAGGATAAAAAACTTATATACATAATAAGGGATGGCGGGATGCGGATGCTTGCTCATATCCATCACGGCCAACAAGCGGACCGGGAGCACATCCAGGCCCGTCTCCTCTTTCACCTCTTTGGCCGCCACCTCTTTCGGGGAATAGCCCACATCGCTCCATCCGCCGGGCAACGACCAGCGTCCGTCCGCTTTCTCACGGACCAGCAAGATCTCGTCTTTCTCGTTAAAGACCACCGCACGAATATCTACTTTCGGGGTTACATACTCTTGGGCCGGGCGGTAACCGCTCGCCACATCGTCGGGTCTCAATCCGGTAGCCAGAGCCGTTATCTCATCACTTAAACGGCTCAATTCCTCATAACGTTCCGTATCGTACTCGCTTAATGAATAAAACAATCCGGTCTGCGACAAGGCTCGGACACGCTGGGCCAATACGATCAATTCCTCACTTCTAGCCATACTTTATTATTTTAGATAACACGATCCTACGATATAATCGATATGACTGACGGAATCTCTTCGCAAATCTATCGATTCCAGAATAACGGCAGACGAATCCAGCTCGATCCGGAGCAGATCGGGATATACAGCCTCCGGGATAGAATCAAGCCGCGAAAGCCCGACCTTCCGTAATTGCCCGTCCCAAAACTCATCGTACGATCGTTGATAAAGCAAGACATCCTCTTTATCATAAATAGCGAGCGTATCATTCTTCGCCCGCAGCCGTACGACATCGCTATCTTTAGCATCCCGCAAGCTCTCCATCGTATGATAGCCACGGATATCGATCGGCTTATCCGAAGAGATGTGGATATACTCTACGCCTAAATCCCTCTTCATCGGATAGTTTCCCCGCGACGTTTGAGAGACGCGTTCGATATCCTTGGCCGTTATACCCGGGATATAAGTCGCGCCCGCCAACAAAAGGATCGCCCAACAGGCCGCGTATAAATAAGAGGCCCAACGCCTCATGAGGAATAAAACGGCCGTCCCGGTCAATATCAGTCCCACGACCACCAGATAAACCCTCGGCTCGGTAAACCCATATTCACGAACCCTGTAAAGCGTGCCTATCCAAAACATCGCGAGCGCGGGAAGCGCGGCGAGGCTGGCATGATCGTAAAACCAATCGTAATACCTCCGGGTAAGAAACACCTGACATCCCTTCAGCAGAAACGTGGCGAAGGTGAAACTTACCACGATAGCGGCGACCGCCCCTTTCGGCAACGACCATAGAACGGCTATCTTTATTAAATACAGATATAAGATCACCGCGTAAATAAGCAATGCCGGAGAAAGTACATTGTTTAACAAAATATCGAACAGCTTGCTTCCGGAGTGAAACCAAGACCGTTCCCTCCGCTCATTGAACAACAAGAACAAGAACGGGAAAACGATGCCAAACACCACAAAGGCCGTATAAGCGATCAACCGCTCTATCTCCACCTCTTCCGGCCAGATATCAAAAATATACTGAATCGACTTATAAATGGATCCGGCCAACAGGTAAATGACCAAAGAAAGCCCACCCGCAGAAATAAGAGACCGGAAGAAGACGAGCGTATTTTCCACGAAGCACTTATTCTCTCTCGTCCACCCGCTTACCAAAAAGACAAGTAGCGCGACAACCAGCGAAACCAAATGCGTGGAAGAGAAAGGCTCTGCCACAGGCATCGCCAGAAAAGGAATCCACAACAACGCCGCGAAGTAATACAACCAACGCATCCGCACCCCCGCACAACACTTATTCAAGGTATAAGCCAGCAAGAATACGACCGGAAAGTATTGTAGCGTCATATAAAAACGCTGGCTATCATTCCCGTAATCATAGCATCCCATCAGGCAAGCCGACACCGAATACAACGCCTCTACCGGATGATGCCAGATCGCGGACCTCATCCGGTGTCCTAACTCCTCTATCTTCTCTCTCATAAAGCAATCGATTTTACTATAAAACGCCGAAAGAGAGACATTATTATCCAAAGCCAGGCATTCTATCGCGCTAAAACAACACGAATCCCGCCCAGGGTTTTTTATCCTGCATCCAACCTATTTGGTACGGGTATAAGAATAAAGTATTTTCCCCTTTCCATTCATCAAGTGAAACGTCACCTTATTATCCTCCGCCACCATCACGGTAAAGCCAGCTTCCGGACTACAGAATCTCGTACCTTCAATGGCCTTTACCTTACGGGGTAAAGATCCGGAGGTGTTCACCAGATAATCCACCTTGCTCCCTTCCGGCTGGATATGCTGGAAATTATGGATATGACCGCACAAATACATATCCACCCCATATTTATTCAGCAAGGGCTCCACATAGGCACGCATATCCGAACGCTCACTCTCATCCTTTGGAGTCTCAGCATATACAGGATGATGCCCTACCACGATTTTCCATTTAGCGTCCGATCCGGAAAGCGTCTTATCGATCCACCTCAGCTGTTCATCCCGGTCTTGCCGGCAAGCGTCCGGATAAGTCGCCGGATCATCCCGGTATTTATCGATCAAGGGAGGCGTATCGATGAAAACCAATAGAAGTTTCTCGCTTCCCGCCTCAATCGTCTTGGCGTAATAGCGGGAAGGGATATGCCAACGGCGACTCACTTTCGTATAATCCAGCACCGCTTGCGTATTTCCCCGATACTCATGGTTTCCATTGATCGCGCACCAATCCAGCATAAGTTCCGGATGGCTATAGATCAGCTCGTAGTTTGTCATCCACAGAGGATCCTCCGTGCTTGCCACACCCTCGAAATGATGCGTATCACCGGCGGCGATAATAAAGTCCGACCCCACTTCCTCGGCCAAGTTCCCCATCAATTCCGCGATCGGTTTCTGCTCGTAATATCCATTACGGCCTAAATCGCTCACGAGATAAAAGACCGTACTCTTTTTCGGTATCTCGGGAATATCAAAAGCCGGGGTAACGGGAGTGGCCTCCCCCGCTACAGAACCGGCTTTCTTTTCCTTCCGAGACGTTCCGTCCGCCGTACATCCCCCCAACGCGGAGGTGGCGAATACGGCGGTCAGCATTTGTAAATAATCTCGTCTGTTCATAGGATAAAACTCGTATCGTATTATTTGGTTCCGTTAGCACCAAAGTATTCAGCCGGAGCCTGCGAGGTATAGGAAGCCGGAACCTTCACATCCAATTCATTAAGCCCGGAGAATGTAATACCCTCGCTAGCATAAATACGGGTAAAGTCTGTCTTTCCCCCCTTCAACGCCGGAGAACCCGCTTGCAAATGGAAATCCCAAGCCTCGTTAAAGGTAGCCGGAGCACCCGCCGCGTTTCCACCTACATTGATATTAATATCCGATTGCTGCGTGAAATTCACGAACAACGGATTCTTATCACCAGCCGACGCGCTCTTGATATCCGTAGAGAAATTCAAGATACCATCTTTCGCGTTTGCTTGCATCTGGCTAACCCCGTCTGCCGTAGAAGCGAAATAATAGTTGGGTGTCAATACGCTATTCGCGTCTTGAGGATCGTCCGTCTTAAACTTCATGCCCCAACGACAATCGGAAACCAAGTTATTATACAAATCCGCATAGATAGTAGTCTCTAACCAAATAGAACCACCCTTTTTACTCGGACGGCGCCAGCCACTATTCACGATCGTATTGTTGTAAACCACCAAGTGAGAGGCCGGGATAGAAGCGCTTAATCCGGCATTCGATAATTTAAGACCATTCGTATTAGCATCATAGATCGTATTATAACAGATATCCGCTTGACAACCGGATTTATAGTTGATCGCCTCACCTCCATCGAATCCATTGCTATAGAACAAATTATTATATACGATGGATTTACCACCGGTGATATAGACCTGATCCTCCGCGTTGTTCCGGAATACACAATCCGTGATCACGAACGAGCCATTCACGTTACAGAAATGGAAAGCGGGGACACCTTCACCCGTCTCCGTCTTAAATAATTTATGCTGGAAAGAAAGGGATTCTTCCGTAGTCTGGGCACCGGCATACTCTACGATGGCATGAGATAATAGTACCTCCTCAGAATCATACCCGCAAATGATACCGCCCCACATACGGGAGAAACGGTCTGTCTTATATTTATCCGCTACGGTAAACGTCACCGGTTTCTCGGCCGTACCCATGCAGTACATATTTCCTAATACGACAATCTCCGGCTTCTTATCCGCGTTATCCGCGATAATCGTAGCGCCCGCCTCGATATACAACGACTGATCCTTATCCACCAAGAAATGGTCTGTCAAGGTCACCGTAGTATCCTCGCTCCATACGATAGCGCCTTCCGGATAAACACTAGCCTCCGGCGTAGGGTCCGGGGTGGGATCCGGTGTAGGATCTGGAACCGGATCGTTATCATCACCACAAGAAAACAAAGTCATAGACATGGCTAGCGCCATCAAATAAAAACCTTTTTTGTACATAAAATAAATTATTAGTGATTTATAATCTTTACATCTTAAAACGGAAACCCAGCAAGAAAGTACGACCATAGCGATCTTCCCGGATCAAGGTCTTTCCGCTATCTATATCCTGCATATCGAATTTAGCGTTATACGTATTGGTTGTCGGGATATAACGGCGAGAGGCCGTATCCAATAAATTATTCGCCTTCAAGAAAATGGATAATCCACAATTGAAACGTTTCTCGGCGGAAAGATCCAAGCTAAACGCTCCGTCCTCCCAATAATCGGAATCCAAGAAGTGGGAAGCTATTACGATCTTCTTACCCGTATAAGCGGCAGCCAGCTGAGCGTCCCATCCGTATTTCGTATCCTTATAAAGAAGCGACACATTCGCCATATGGGGCGCTTGATTCACCAAGGGACGACTTTGCATCACATCCTCACGGGCTTGCATCTGCCCGTTGTCATCTTTATAATAGATTGTCTTCGGGGTCGTGATCTTAGAGTGCGTATAGGTATAATTCGCCTTGATCCCGAAATTGCGGACATATTTGATTACGTCTATCTCCACGCCGTAGTTCTTGGCGTTTCCTAAGTTGGCAGGACCATAACCAGACTGGCGGCTGTTCACCGTATAATAAGCTTCCTCAATCGGGTCCTTGATATTCTTATAGAAGAAACCTACCATGAATTGTTCGGTCGGTTTCGGAAACATCTCCCATCGTACATCGAAATTATCGATCTTGGCCCGTTTCAAGTCTGGGTTCCCATATTCTTGATAATCCTCATTCAATATACTATAAGGTACGATCTCGAAGAAACCAGGACGGTTGATCGAGCGATAGTAAGAAGCCCGGATATTCATATTGGAGACCGGCGTATATTTAAAATGTACGGAAGGAAGGAAATCCCAATATTGTTGTCCGCCATTGGGATCATCGCCGGCGTTCGGGAAATACATGAAATAGGTTTGATCGGTATGCTCGGCACGAACGCCTACGATCACGTGGCCTTTCGTATTTTCCAGCTTACCCATCCAGTAAGCGGCACCTATCTTCTCGCCGGCATCATAATCCAACGGGCCGACGCTACCTTTCGGGGCACTTATTTTCCATTCTATCTCATTCAGGGAGTTAAAGTCCGTACCTAGAACCGGACGGGTAGATGCTGCCGGCGTAAAATGGTAAGACACATATTTATTGCTCCTATCTTTATCCCGATACATTCCACCCGCTTTCAATTCCATATCAGCGAAGCCCATGTTTTGCTGATACGTCAAATTCAGATACCCCGCCAAATCCCGGTCGGAATTATGTTCCCACCGACGTTCGGCATTATCGGCCGTTATATAATCTACATAATTAGTTCGTTGATTCTCCAGATTAATATAAGTCCGGTCCGGCGTCTTGTTTTTTGCGTCCGAGTAAACAGCGGACCAGTCCAAGGAGAAACGCTCCGTCAACGTATGCTGTCCTTGTAGGGTAGAAGCGAATATTTGTTGTTTTGTCAACATAGAGCGAGTTTCCAGACCTTGCTGTAAGTTTCCTTTCTCCGGGGCGTAGTTCAACGAGAAATCCGTAGAGACCGTCTCACGAACCTGAGCGTTCCGCATACCGATGAAAGCGTTATACCATTCTAACTTATGATATTCATTAAAGCGATAATCCATCTTGGCATGCACGCCATATTGTACTTGTTGCTCGGAATACTCACGATCCTTGTGGCTCGTTACCCGGACCGTACTTTCCGTATAGTTCATATTGTCCGAGAAAAAGACGCTGTTTGTTCCTTTATTAAGACTTTGGTAGCTACCCGCAAGCACCACGCCAAACTTACGGTCGAAGAAACGATTTCCCAATGAGATACCTCCGACCACATTCGGCAAGGGTGTTTTATAAGAGATAGAGGAAGTTCCTTCCCCGAAATCATTGGTCGAAGCGGCATAATCCGCGCCAAACGCTTCCCTCGGGGCCGTCATCGTAACACCGCCACGGTCAAAGTGAGCATAATCCCGATCCATGAACATCGTACTGTAACCCGTGGCGAGATTCGCTTGTAGCGAGAACTGATTCGGGGCATCCTTCATCACCATATTAATGGCTCCACCCGTAGCGTCGCCTTCCATATCCGCGGTTAATGATTTAGTCACTTCCAGACGATCCAGCAACTCACTCGGGAAAATATTCAAGGGGACATACCGATTCTTATTGTCCGGACTCGGAATCTTCACCCCATTAACCAACGTATAATTATATCGTTTATCCATACCCCGGAGGATCGCGTATTGAGCTTCCCCTGAATTATCCCGTTGCATCGTCACACCGGAAACACGTTGCAAGACATTCGCTACGTTTAGGTCGGGAGAGATCTCTATGCTCTTGGCACTTACGATATTCAATACACTCGCCGAGTTCTTCTCCATCGCTCGGGCGCTGTTATCCGTACTTTTATCGGCGGATGCGATCACTGTTACTCCTTCCAACTCCATAGCGGAAGGGCGCATTCCAAAAACGATTTGCGACGCAGAAGAAGGCTTTACGATCTTCTCTTGGGTTTGATAGCTGATATAGCTACAAATCAACGTCACCGCTTTATCCTCCGGCACGTTCTTTAAAACGAATGTTCCATCTAAGCCCGTGGTAGAGCCAATTTGTGGATATTCCTTAATAAAAACGGATGCCCCGATTAATTCCTCTCCGGTCTGGGCATCCTTGGCTAAACCTTGAATAGTAACAGCCAACGACTGGACAGTTACTACCAACAAAAAGCTAAAAACAAGTACAATCTGCTTCATCGATCTATTTATTACACCGCGAAAGTAGAGTGTACAAGTAACAAGAGAACTACAGGGATCTTACAATCCTATTACATTTAAAATGTATAAAAACTCACAATCGTTTACACTTTCCCGTAATATGGGAAATATCCAAACGCAAGATATTAGTCCGATGAAACGATTTCTCAATATACTTCTCACCGATCTCTTTAAAAGCCGATGAATATTTATCCACCAGTAGGCGCAAGGCCTTCCTACGCTCTTCTTCCGGCAAATCCAAACACATCTCCCCGAAAGCGATAACGCTTTCATAGCCTGTTGTAAACTTTCCCGGTACAACTTGCGTAACGCCAACCACAGTGAAACTCACTCTCGGGTTCTCACGCAAACACTCCAGCTTATACCCTTCCGGAGCGCAATGGAAATAAATAGAATCCCCTGCTTTCACATAATTGATCGGGATTCCATACCCATAACCATTCGTTCCCGACATGGCCAAAAAGCCATATTCTGCCTTTTCCAATAAGCGAATCGCTAACTCATCCTCCAAAACCCGGTCTTTTCGTCTGATCTCTCTAAACATACGTCTAATTTATTTATAAACGAGTAAAATACACTAATCGTGGCAAATCTACTAAAAAATAATATACTTTTGTGTCATGAAGTTGACACACGATAAACATTATAAGTCTATGAGAGCAAGAATAACCTTATTATTATTCGCCATTCTTTACAGTTTCACTGGTCTGGCACAAACTGATTTTGAAAAACACTTCACGAAGAAAAGTCTCCGTATTGATTTCGCCTTGAGCGGAAACTGGGATTCCCAAGCCGCCGCCGTGCAACAACTGCGGGAAGAGCCGGTCTGGGCTGGGCCGGTCAAGAACCTGATCGATCCGTTCGGTTATGGCGGCTATTATATTAATGTATACGATAAAGCCGGTAACGAGTTGATCTACTCACGAGGATTCAATACGCTTTTCGAGGAATGGAGAAGCACGGAGCAAGCGAAGACCGAGACGCAATCTTGGACGAATAGCGTCTCTATCCCCTACCCGAAAGCTCCTGTCATCATCGAGATTACGGCTAGGGATAAGGCCGACATGCAGTTCCATCCCTTATTGAAACAAGAGGTTGATCCGGCCAGTATCTTTATCGACCGGGGAAAACTCAAGGAAAACCGGGTAACCAAGATCCAGTATAACGGGGATTCCTCCGGGAAAGTAGACCTCGTATTCCTAGCGGAAGGCTATACGGCGGAGGAGCAAGAGAAATTCGTAGCTGATGCCAAACGTTTTACGGAAGCATTGTTTAAGACCCCGCCTTATGACACTCGCCGGGAAGATTTCAATGTCTGGGCAGTAGATGCCGTTTCGGAAGAATCGGGAACAGACGTATCCGGTAAAGGTATATTCAAGAATACCGCGTTGAATTCCGGCTATTATACGTTTGGGGTAGATCGCTATTTAACCACCCCGGATATGAAGTCCATACGCGATGCCGTATGGAATGCTCCTTGCGACGCGATCTTTATCTTGGTAAACACGGACACTTACGGGGGTGGCGGCATGTATAACTTTTATGCCATGGGCACCGCCGATAACCCACGTACCCCGGTCGTATTCGTTCACGAGTTCGGACATAGTTTCGCCGGCCTAGCGGATGAATACTTCAGTTCCGAGGTCGCTTATCAAGATTTTTATAATTTGAAGTACGAGCCTTGGGAACCGAACATCACGACCTTGGTTAACTTCGAGGCTAAATGGAAAGATCTTCTACCGGCTAATACACCGATACCTACCCCATTGGATGACACCCATAAGGATAAGGCAGGCGTATTCGAGGGAGGCGGTTACATCACTAAAGGCATTTATCGCCCGATGGATCATTGCATGATGCGTGATTACGCTCCATTCTGTCCCGCTTGCAGCCGGGCGATCTTACAGATGATCGATTACTATACGGATAAGGCGGTAAGGTAAAGAGAATAAAAGTACACAAAAAGAGCAGATTGCATAAAGAACTTCTTTTATTCCTGAATTAATCTTGTGGTAACTTTTTTCTTAAAACATTTATCGACCGAATATCCTTTTTGATTTGGGATATCTCGTCATATTGCTCGAAAGCTAAAGTGGATTTTAAGATGTTCTGTTCAAAATCAGCCCCCATATTCTCGCATAATTTTGCGCCGATAGATACTAATGAGTTATACAGGCAGTGTCCCCGGACATATAGATAAACATTTTCTTCCTTGACTCCCAAAGTTGCGTAATAGGCTGATTCTTTATCAAAATCAAATCCGCAATTTTCTATCACGTCTTTTGTCTTGTCTGAAAGTAGGGAAGACAGGCGTTCTAAAAATTGTTTGCCATTGTTTTGTTCGTCTTCTTTCCGGTATTGGAGTGATATACATTGTTTAAAAGTGTCACGTCCAAATCCCGTCAGACCATTTCTCTCATGGTAAAGCATCAGCAAAAAAGGTTTGTACACAGCAGCCGAATATTGTTGCAGAAACAATGCAAAATCGAAATCTTTCCTTTTTTTCGTATGTGTTTCAAAAGATTGTTGCAGCTTGGCAGCAAAAGCGCAATGATTCTCCCATGAATAGGTATAGGTCTGCAAGATTCCATTGGCAGCTGATATATCTTCTCCAAACAGATAGCGCAAATCACTATCAATGCAGATAAAGAACCTTTGGGAGAGAAAATCCTTATACTTCAAACACTGGGTACAGCCGGTCGTACGGTTCCCCTTTTCGTTCATGGTGGCAGGTTTGAATTTATAGCGTCCGGCACGATATTTGGGCAACAACTGCTCCCAAAACCAAATGTCATCCTTATCCTCTACATGCACAACTGAGTCCACTTTATATAATGTGGTAGATGCTGCCAATCCTTTTGCTACATTCTTGAAATAAGCATTTTTATCGGCTGCCATTATCTTTCCTCCAAATCTTCTATAAACACTATTTTATCTTCCCACCCATTGGCAAAGATATTGGGAGAATGGGTTGTCAGAATCAACTGGCAGTTGGGATTCAGCCGGCGTATCATTTCAATAAGTTTGTCTTGCCAACTGATATGCAGAGAGATTTCAGGTTCGTCCATCAGCAGGATATTAGGTTTTTCTTCCTGGAGAAAAACAGTAGTCAGGATTAATAAAATCTGTTTCTCACCGGAGGATAATTGCTCCAGTTGTATTTTATCTTCCGTAGTGACCTGCAACCCTTCCATTCTTTTGATTAAGAATGTCAGACTGTTGCTTTTCGGATCGATGGTGATTTCCTTCTTTGTCTCTCCCAAAAAAGAGTTCACGACTTGAAAAAATGTTCCAATCCGTTCTTTTATCTTATCTGCTTCTTGGGGAAAGTTCAACATTTTCATGCGGTAATCAAAAAAAGATGTACCTGCTCCGTTTTGGTTAATGATATTCTTCAAGTCTTGAAGCAACATACTTTCCGTCCTCTTCTTCGCATTGGCGGGAATATCAAAAGACCTGATATAGGTTATTGGGCTATTAATCTCATTTCCGCAGAGCGATTCTGCGAGTTCCTTTTTTGTTTTTTGTCCGGTATAATAATCATATATCAAATTCAGCAACGTAGTTTTACCACAGCCATTAATGCCGACAAGGATATTTACATCATCATTCAAATCTGTCCAGTGAAGATTTATTCTTCCCCACATTTTTTTCACTTGAAACTGTTGAATATATCTATATACGATTTCCATGAAATATTTTTTTAATGCACAAAGCTACTATTTTTTTAGATAACAAGCAATTAATGATTTAGAAATGATATTTTGAAAACTAGTTACATTTATTAGGAGCAAACAGAAGTTACGACAGAAACGAACAGACCGTTTCAGTCAATCAAGTGGTAGTGTTGGAAGGTTACGGCTACGACAGCTATGTAGTGTATGAAGTGAGCCGCAGCAAGTGGGGAATAACCTATCATCTTATCAATTTGCGGACATACGGGTTTCACACTTCCGACCTGCAGCTTATATTCCTTCACTTGACCGGCATCTAGATTTCCTGAAGAGAACCAAGCGTCTTGGTTGATCGACGCCGGAGTGCTACCGTCCGGAGCGATGATCAAGGACAACTTATCCTTTTCCGAAGTAACCGGACGCATGTCGTAACTGGCGTAATGAGCCTTATCAACTACAACTCTCATATTTTCCTCCTTTTTAAACCTACATTAATAGCAAATCCGCGACTATAATTGTCGCGGAGACGCATATTTCGAATATTTCATGTAAGCATGTGATTCATATATGAACAGAAATCGCTACTTTTGCGCAATTTAAAAACTCATCCTGTAAATATAATATCTTATGGCAATCTACTTAAACGATGTATCGAGAACATTTGGTGAATATTTACTTATTCCCGGTTTAACCACCAAAGAATGTATTCCCGCAAACGTTTCATTGAAAACGCCGCTTGTAAAATTCAAGTCTGGCGAGAAATCCGTTATTGAATTAAATATACCTTTTGTTTCCGCGATCATGCAATCGGTTTCCGGTCCCAAATTGGCGATCGAGTTGGCTCGTAACGGAGGGCTTTCCTTCATCTTCGGTTCGCAACCGATCGACAGCCAAGCCGAGATGGTTCGCAAGGTGAAAAAGTTCAAGGCCGGATTCGTTATCAGCGACTCTAACCTTACACCCGAGAATACCTTGGCCGACGTGCTTGAATTGATCCGCCGGACAGAGCATTCTACGATCGGCGTGACAGACGACGGCACGCCAAACGGCAAATTATTGGGTATGGTAACCAGCCGCGATTATCGTGAGGGCAAAGACCCTATCGACATGAAGGTGAAAGATTTCATGACCCCGTTCGCTAAACTTATCGTCGGCGAGTTAGGTATGACCTTGACGGAGGCGAACCAGATTATCTGGGATCATAAGTTGAATACATTGCCGATCATCGACAAGGATCAGAATCTTCAATATTTCGTGTTCCGTAAGGACTACGACAGCCACCGTGATAACCCGAAAGAACTATCCGGTGGAGATAAGAAATTATTGGTAGGCGCCGGTATCAACACCCGCGACTATAAGGAACGTGTCCCGGCATTGGTAGAGGCAGGGGTCGACGTATTGTGTATCGACTCTTCCGACGGTTATTCCGAATGGCAGTACGAGACCTTGCACTGGATCAAGGATACCTACGGAGATAAGGTACTGGTTGGTGCCGGAAACGTGGTAGACCAAGATGGTTTCAACTATTTGGCTGATGCCGGAGCGGATTTCATCAAGGTAGGTATCGGTGGCGGTTCCATCTGCATCACCCGTGAGCAGAAAGGTATCGGTCGCGGACAGGCTACCGCCTTGATCGACGTAGCGAAGGCACGTGACGAGTATTTCAAGAGACACGGCGTTTATATCCCTATCTGTAGCGACGGCGGTCTGGTACACGATTACCATATGGTATTGGCGTTGGCTATGGGTGCCGACTTCCTGATGATGGGTCGTTACTTCGCCCGCTTCGACGAGTCTCCTACGAAGAAGATGAAAATCGGGAACAACTTCGTTAAAGAGTATTGGGGCGAGGGTTCCAACCGTGCGAAGAACTGGCAACGTTATGACATGGGCGGCAACGAGTCCCTGAAGTTTGAGGAAGGCGTGGATAGCTACGTGCCTTATGCCGGCAAACTAAAAGACAACCTCAATGTTACGCTAGGCAAGATAACATCCACGATGTGTAGCTGCGGCTCCATCTCTATCCAAGAGTTGCAGCAGTATGCCAAGATCACGCTTGTCTCCTCTACGAGTATCGTTGAGGGTGGCGCTCACGACGTGATCCTAAAAGAACAAAACTAACGAGTTGACAGTTGACAAGTGACAGTTGACAGTTGCGCACAGCGATGTTTTAACTGTCAACTATCAACTGTCAACTATCAACTGTCAACTATCATGAAGAATCTATTACTTACAGTTATCCTTTTGTGTTTTTGTTTGCCATTAGTAAAAGCCGCCGATCAAAAGATGATCTTAATCTCAACCAACGAGACGGACTTGATTTTGCAAGTAGCCCCCAACGGGCGGCTCTACCAAACTTATCTGGGAAGCAAACTAGTGAATGAATCTGAGTTCAAGAACCTCTCCTGGAATATCCAAGCCGGAACGGATGGTAGCGTATCTACCCGTGGATGGGAAGTGTATCCTTGCTCAGGAGCGGAGGATTATTTCGAACCGGCTTTTGCCATCCAGCACAACGACGGGAACATGACCAGTATATTCAAGTATGTTTCCAGCGAATCCAAGAAACCAGACAATAATGTTACGGAGACTATTATCTCCCTGAAAGACGACGTATACCCGGTGGAGGCTAAATTGCATTATGTAACCTTCGCTAAAGAAAACGTGATCAAGGCTTGGACCGAGATTCGTCATATGGAGAAAAAGCCGGTCACGATTACCCAATACGCTTCCAATATGCTTTATTTCGAGAGTCCTCGCTATGTATTGACCGAGTTTAGCGGTGACTGGGCCAAGGAAGTACAGATGAGCAGCCAGGACTTGAAATTCGGGAAGAAGATTATAGAGACGAAACTAGGCTCCCGTGCCGCCATGCACGCTTACCCGTTTTTTGAGATCGGGTTAGGCGCCCCGGCCAGCGAGAATACAGGAGATGTCTTAATGGGAACGATCGGTTGGACCGGCAACTACCGCTTTACGTTCGAGGTAGACAACGCCGGTAACCTCCGTGTCATCTCCGGCATCAATCCCTATGCGTCCGCCTATGAATTGAAACCGGGCGAATGGTTCGTTACCCCGGAGTTTATCTTTACGTTGAGTCATCAAGGAACCGGAAAAGCCAGTCGTGACTTCCATGATTGGGCACGTAATTACCAGATCAAAGATGGTACAGGCGATCGCCTCACCCTATTGAATAACTGGGAAGCGACCGGTTTCAATTTCAATGAGAAGAAGCTAGAGGAACTAATGAAAGAGGCCAAGCATCTAGGCGTAGATATGTTCTTGCTGGATGATGGCTGGTTCGCCAATAAATACCCGCGTCAAAACGACAAAGCCGGATTGGGCGATTGGGAGGTTACCCATGATAAGTTGCCAAACGGCATTCCTCATCTGGTACAGGCCGCGAAAAAGGCCGGCGTGAAATTCGGCATCTGGATCGAGCCGGAGATGGTAAACCCCAAGAGCGAGCTTTTCGAGAAACACCCGGACTGGGCGATCCATCTACCGAATCGTGAGACCTATTACTACCGCAACCAGCTTGTCTTGGACTTAAGCAACCCGAAAGTACAGGATTACGTATTCAGCGTGGTGGATCATATCATGATCGAGAATCCGGATCTGGCTTTCTTCAAATGGGATTGCAACAGCCCGATTACCAATGTCTATTCTCCTTACCTCAAGGAGAAACAGAATCAATTGTATATCGACCATGTACGAGGTGTCTATAACGTATTCAAACGGGTAGCCGAGAAATACCCTCACCTACCGATCATGCTTTGCTCCGGTGGTGGTGCCCGCTGCGATTACGAGGCATTGAAATACTTCACGGAATTCTGGTGCAGCGACAACACCGATCCCATCGAGCGCCTGTATATCCAATGGGGATTCTCCCAGTTCTTCCCGGCGAAGGCGATGTGCGCCCACGTGACTAGCTGGAACAAGAATACCTCCATCAAGTTCCGTACCGACGTGGCCATGATGTGTAAGATGGGCTTCGATATCAGCTTGAAGGGGATGAACGACGACGAGATGAAATACTGCCAAGAAGCGGTTGCCAACTACAAACGTCTAAAGGGCACGATCCTCGACGGCGACCTGTACCGTCTGGTCTCCCCTTACGATACCAACCATTCCTCCATGATGTACGTGGATAAGGCAAAAAGCAAGTCCGTCCTG
>JAQVCX010000143.1 GCA_028689545.1 Parabacteroides sp. | reverse complement strand
GAGCTTGGAGTTCCTTCATTGAACCCAAACGTTCCACCGTTTTAGTAGAACTTTTACCTGAATCAGTCCTGTATGACTTTTGAATATAGTATGTCTCTGAGTTTTTCGACCGGCTTACCGTTAGCTTTATACTTGTATAACTTTATGTAGCTACAAAGATAAATACTATATTTGACATAAAAAAGAGTTTTAATAGATACTATTTCAGAGAGTTGCAAATTTCTTCAAAGAAAGGAAGTGTCAAACTCCCGACATGAATAGTTCGAAGAAGCTGAAGAATGCACAGATGAACTTGGAGCAGTTTATGGCAACTTGCAAGATGGAGCGTGAGGCAATGACGGCAGCAAAGGAGAAGGCAGATGCCGAAAAACGGTTATCGATCCTTAGGGATTTGGTAACCGTTTTTTATTTCTGCCCATTAATAGTTCAATAAAAACCATTGATCTTCGAATATTATTAATATTTTTGTAGCTTAATGCTAAAATAGTTCAAATTAGGCTAAAGGGTAAATATTAGATCATGAAGTTAAAAGACATACAAAAATACGCCATTTATTTGCTATGCTTTTTAATGGTTACCCT
Organism: Parabacteroides sp.; assembly: GCA_028689545.1. Classification (GTDB taxonomy): domain Bacteria; phylum Bacteroidota; class Bacteroidia; order Bacteroidales; family Tannerellaceae; genus Parabacteroides. Next base: position 6,106 of record JAQVCX010000143.1, on the reverse strand, counting down.
TGTTGTCTCCTGTTTTCGCACGAAAAAGGAGTATCGCGTTGTAGTAATCCAATCCTACGAGCAGGATTATCCCGCTTATGAGGACAGTGATCGTTTAATCCGGAAATATTTCAAGAAAAAAGGGATCAATCCTCAAATCAAGACGTTTTATCTGGATTGCGAGCAATATCTGACGGACGCGGAAGAAAAGCGGATGTCTCTTTATCTCGATTCAATTTCTTCCTGGAAACCGGATCTGATATTAGTGTATGATGATCAAGCCACTTATTCGCTGATGAACTGCCATCATCCACTTGGAGCCGCGGTTCCGGTCGTATTTAGCGGTGTAGGTCTTCCCAATAAGAAATTATTAGCGCAATATCCTAACGTCTCCGGATTCTGGGATAAAGCGGACTATGTCACAAATATCCATTTAATCAAGCGCCTATTGGGTGAGTGCACTATTTATATGCTACACGACAGCACGTTCATAGATAAGTGTATAACCCAGGAATTGTATAGCCAAGGAGCGAAAGCCAACATTCGGATTGATAAGAATCGCTCGATGTATATACCTGTAGAGATGCTTTCTCTGGAAAAGACCTATGAGTATATGCAAAGACCGGATAGTACGACCGTGAATGTCGTACCGGTACAAGGAGACAAGTTGGCGGCAGTATCTTGGTACATGAGCCGATACGCACCTTACGTTTATTATCTGCAAGCCAAACGAGATTTCAGGGTCATGAACACCAGCCGTTTCTCCAGCAAGCCCTCTTTTACGGCTATCAACGAGGAGTTGGGCTATTCCAGTAAATTAGTAGGAGGCTACATCACCTCCCTCGATACACAGATCAAGGAATCCGTTCAACGAGCCGCTGAAATATTAGAAGGCGACAACATCAAGGCATTTCCTCAAATAACGGAAAGCAAAAAGGACTATGTATTTGATTTCAGAGAAATCAATTTCTGGGGAATAGACAAGAAGCTTCTTCCGAAAGACGCCCTATTCTTGAATCGCCCTTTCAAGGACGCACATCCCAAATTGTTCTGGAGCTTGATGCTTTCTTCCAGCATAATCATAATTTTCATATTCGGAGGCTTGATTACAATGTATGTAAAAGAGTCGAAGGCTAAACGACAAGCGCAGAGAGCCTTGTTGCACGAGAAAGAATCCTTGGCCGAAGCTCTTGATAAGGCGAAAGAATCAGACCGGATGAAATCCGTATTCCTCGCCAATATGAGCCATGAGATACGAACTCCCCTGAACGCGATCGTGGGCTTTTCCAACCTGATAGCGGAACTGGAATTGACGCAGGAAGAGAAAGAACAATATTCCAAAATCATCACCACGAATAACGAGTTGCTGCTGACTCTTATTAACAACATTCTGGATCTGGCACGGATAGAATCCGGAAGTTTTACCTTCCATATGGAATCTTGTAACTTGACAGAACTGATCAACAAGCTTTATACGCAATATGCCCCCACTATTCCTGCGCATATAGAATTCAAGAAAAAATGTCCGGAGCCTGCTATCTCCTTATACACCGACAAGGAACGGCTCCTCCAGGCATTCGAGAACACGCTAAAGAACGCTATAAAATTCACCTCATCCGGATTCATAGAGATTGGATATGAATATATAGCAGAGAAACATGAAATACGACTATACGTACAAGATACAGGTATCGGGATCTCCCCGGAAGGCCAAAAAGCGATATTCGAGCGTTTCAAGAAGCTGGACGACTTCGTGCAAGGGACAGGTCTCGGACTGCCGATCTGCCAAGCCATCGTAAAACAATTAAACGGGTATATCCTACTCCAGTCCGAAAAGGATAAGGGGAGCCGCGTCTCCTTGGTCTTCGAATTATAGACCAGACTCATAAGCCAAGAAAATAGATATTTGTCTCTTTGATATCCAATTACTTTTTATACATTTGCAACCATTATATTGATGTTATAATCATGGCGAACACTTCTTATCGTTATCTTTGTTTATTGTTGCTTCCATTGTTTGTATTGGTCGCGAATTCTTGTGAACGCCCAACCCTCAAAAAACGCATTTTGGTGATACAATCCTATGAACCAGACTTCCACGCCTATAAAGATATAGAAAACACCTTGAAAAAAGAGTTGCAAAAGGAAGGCATTCGTTCCAGCATCTTTACCTTCTATCTTAATTGCGAAGCTTATCGAGCGACACAAGAGATACAAAGAATGTATACGGAACTAGATAATTTATCTTCATGGAAGCCTGATATCATCATCGTAAACGATGATCAAGCGACCTATTCCTTACTGGCTTGCGAACATCCGCTATTAGATAGCATACCTATCGTGTTCACCGGGGTGAACTATCCCAACAGGCCCTTAATTCAAAAGTATCCTAACGTATCCGGATTTTGGGATAAGCCGGACTATCGGAAAAACATCGAACTCATCGAACAAATCATGGGTAAATGCGTGATCGTACGTATCTCCGACAGTACCATTCTGGATAAATGGATCTTGAAAGATATGAATGAGCAAATAAAAGGATTATGTTCCATAACAAGACCCAAATACTCCAATTATCCCACACACTCATCCCCGGCCAACCAAAAGACCTCCCCCTCTTCACTAAGGTCCGCCAAAATACCATTCGACTCTCTCCATATACAAACCGTTCGTCCCCGTACCAGTTCCGAGTTGATATGGGGATTAGGCACAAGCACTTACAACAAGGCCTATCTGGCCACCAAAAGAGATTACATCTCGATTTCCTTAGGTAGATTCTGCTCATTTCCGAGTTTCTCTACGATCAATGAATCCGTTGGATATGGCGGGGGTTTCATCGGGGGATATATGACACCGGTAGAGACCCAGACCCAAGAAGCCTCACGACGAGCCGTAGATATCCTCAAGGGGACACCCGCCAATAGTTTCCCGCAGATAACAGAGAGCACGAAGAATTACCTATTCGATTACCCGACTTCAACGGAATGGGGTATCAATTGGAAAGAATTGCCTAAAGGAAGCATCTTCTTGAATATGCCCTTTATGGTTCGTTATCAAACCTATATTATTCTATGCGGAATTCTTCTGACCCTATTTATCTTATGGACATTTTTCTATCAGAGAATACAATACCGTCGTGAAGCCGCTCACAAGAAACAGGCTCAAGAGAGTTTACAGAAAGAGAAAGAGTTCCTCTCGCTGGCATTAGAGGGCGGTAATATTTTCGCCTTCCGATACAGCAACAGCCTATTCGAGTTTGACCATGATTTCTACAAGTCATTGAATATACCGATAAAGCCGATCACCTCCATGCAATTGCTAGAGTCTCTCCACCCGGACGACCGTGAAGATTTCATCCTGCATAAACATCAGCTTGACACAGGATTCCCTTCCCGTAAGATCACCCGCCGCCGATATAAATTCAACGGTAAGGGATATATATGGTGGGAATTCAGGTACGCGCAAGCAAAGGAACGGCATGGCGTCACCCGTGAGAACCTCGGAGTAAGCGGACTCTGCCTAAATATCCAACAGAGTAAGGAAGTAGAGGAAGATCTTATCAAAGCCCGTATAAAAGCAGAGGAGGCAGATCAAATGAAATCCGCGTTTCTCGCCAATATGAGCCATGAGATCCGTACCCCCCTTAACGCCATCGTGGGGTTTTCGGAACTGCTGACAAGCGGTATGGAAATAAGCCCGGAGGAGCGGGAGGAGTTCATGCAAGTGATCAGCAAGAACAGCGACCTCTTATTGAAACTGATCAATGACATTCTCGATCTATCCCGCATCGAGTCCGGCAAGATGTCGTTTACCCTCACGAATTGTGACTTAAACGAATTGCTATCCCATGTCTACCGCACCCATCAACTGTTGATGCCCAAAGACGTAGAGCTTAAAATGCAACTGCCGGCCATCCCGGCCATCCTCCAAACGGACCGCCACCGATTAACCCAAGTTGTTACCAACCTCATCAACAACGCCGCTAAATTCACGGCGCGAGGACACATCTTGATCAAATACGATTATACGCCAGATAAACGTTGGATCCGGCTATCGGTTACCGATACAGGCAAAGGCATCCCCGCGGATAAGCAAGCCCAAATATTCGAACGGTTCAACAAACTGGACGAGTTCGCGCAAGGTACAGGCCTCGGACTGGTGATCTGCCAAATCATCATCGAACACTTCGGAGGACATATCACCTTAGAATCCAAAGAAGGGGAAGGTAGCACATTCATCGTGACCCTCCCCTACACGGCCGGATTATCGGTATAAGATTATTCTTTCTTGAAACGCAAGAACGGCAATACCATAAATAAAGGTACGCAACAGATCATTACCCAGATAAAGAAATGTTGGTAACCGATCTGTTCCTGTATCCATCCCGATGCCATTCCCGGCAGCATCATTCCCAGCGCCATGAAACCGGTACTGATCGCATAATGCGAAGTCTTATATTCTCCCTCGGCGAAAAGCATCAGATACATCGTATAAGCCGTAAAGCCAAACCCGTAGCCGAATTGCTCGATAGCGACACAAGCGTTTACGACCACAATGCTCTCCGGCATCGTATAAGCCAGATACAAATAAACCAGATTCGGCAAGGAGATAGCCAATGCCATAGGCCATAACCAAGTCTTCAAGCCACTCCGGGAGATAGCCAGACCTCCTAGAACCCCTCCGAGCAATAAGGAGATCACGCCCACCGTGCCATAGGCGAACCCGACCTCACCGGTACTGAGCGCCAACCCGCCCACCTCTCGCCCATCCAGCAGGAAAGGAGAGGCCAGCTTTACCAGTTGGGATTCCCCCAAACGATACGTCAGCATAAAAAGCAAAGCAGGGATAATCCCTTTCTTACTGAAAAAGCTCACGAAAGTATTACCAAACTCCACGAAGATGGAATGAGGGGTGACACTCGTACGTTGCGCGTCGCTCACCGGACGGGGTAAGATATACTTATGCCACAGGGCCAAAGCCATAAAGGTACCCGCCAACACAAAAAACACCAGACTCCAGGCAAAGGATATCCGCCCGGTGCTCTCCTCCAAAAGCCCTGCCAACATAACCAGCAGACCTTGCCCGGTAAGCATCGCCACCCTGTAGAACGTATTTCGGATACCGATGAAGAACGCCTGTCGCTCCTCCGTCAGGCCCAGCATATAGAACCCATCCGCGGCGATATCGTGCGTAGCGGAGCTAAACGCCATCAACCAAAAGAAAGCCAAGGTAAACCGCAGAAAGAAATCCCCGGGAAGGACGAACGCCACACCTGCCATTCCCCCGCCAATCAATAACTGCATACTATAAATCCACCAACGCTTCGTCTTAATCAAGTCTACGAACGGGCTCCAGATAGGCTTGATCACCCAAGGGAAATAAAGCCAACTGGTAAACAAGGCGATATCCGTATTCGAGACACCCAGACGTTTATACATGATCACAGAAAGCGTCATGACTACCACATAGGGCAAGCCTTCGGCGAAATAAAGAGACGGGATCCAAGCCCAAGGATTACGTTTTTCCATTAACAAGAAGGAATTAAATGATTAGAAATCCATACTAAACCCATCCGCATCCTTCCAAGCCGGGAACTTGGCGCGAAACTCATCCAGCTCGCTCTTCTTCAAGGTGCATGTCCGGGTGATCTCCTCCCGTTTTCCCGCGTCAGCCAATTTCTTTCCTTTCGCGTTATAAACCAGGGAATCCCCTCTGAAAAGAAACCCTTTCCCATCTACCCCCACACGGTTCACGCCACAGACATAAGCCATGTTCTCGATAGCGCGGGCATGCAGCAAGGCCTTCCACGCTTTCTTCCGGGCCTCGGGCCAATTGGCCACATAAATCAATAGATCGTATTCGTTATTCACGTTGCGGCTCCAAACCGGGAAACGCAGGTCATAACAAACCTGCAAGCAGATATTCCAACCTTTATAGGGGACGATCAGACGCTTCTCGCCCGCGGAGAAATACTTGTCCTCTTCCGCCATGCGGAATAAATGACGCTTATCGTAATAATACTCCTCCCCTTCCGGAGTGATGAAGAAAGCGCGGTTGTAGAACTTCCCGTTATCTCTCGCGATAAAACTTCCGGCCACGGCCAGTTTATATTTCTTGGCCCATTCTT
>JAQVCX010000142.1 GCA_028689545.1 Parabacteroides sp. | reverse complement strand
TAATCTTCTTTGTTTTTGATTGCAAACAAACAACAGAAAAAGAACTCTTCAAAATAAATGGTGTGAAGGGGCTTTCTTGGGGGCATAAAGTGTTATTTTGGGGTGAAATCTTTTATAGAGGGGTGAATTTCGTCTGGAAAAATGATTACATTTGTTCCAAAATTGAGACAAAAAGATGGGAATGTGGGATCAGAAAATACCAAGTTACATATACGGTAAGCAGAATATCGTCAGACTCATCCTGTGGACGGCCTTGTTCGCGTTGGTGTTTATCAATATATACAAGCCGTTTAGCTCCTCCTCTTGGTACAAGGTCTCGGAGTTTAAGTTCTTCGTGTTCTCCAGCTTGATTATCCTGACGGGGGTATTGGTGGTTGTCTTGAGCCGTATTATTCTGTTCCATTGGGGGAAGCGGCACGCTATCACGATCCGGACTTACGCGATCTGGATCGTGCTGGAGATATTCTTCATGTCGCTCTTCTATACGATCTATACGTTGGTATTGAATCCGGAGCGGGAATATATGAAAGTCTTTAACGATTCGGCGGTGAATACCAGTCTGGTCTTATTGCTCCCTTATTCCGTGCTGCACCTGTATTTCTCTTATAAGGAGAAAGAGCGGCAACTGCGGTTGTTGGAGGAGAGCCAGACAGATGCGGCGGTGCGGCAAAGCGTTTTCTCTTTCTATGACGAGAAGAATGAGTTGCGCCTTTCGGTGAAGCGAAGCAACCTGCTGTACCTCGAATCGGCGGATAACTACGTTTGTATCTGGTACCTGAATAAGGAACAGCTCACTAAGTTCATGCTCCGCAACTCGTTGAAGGCGATCGAGGAAAGCTTCGCTGATACGAATGTGCTTCGCTGCCATCGCTCTTTTATGGTGAATTTCGACCAAGTGAAGGTGATCCGTAGGGAGAAGGAGGGCGTCTATCTGGAGCTGGGGATCGAGAAAGTACCCGATATCCCGATCTCCAAGACGTATAGCGAGAAAGTAACCCGCTGGTTCCAGACTTATTCTTCTTAGCGGGCTTCTTGTTCGTTTTTGCTATTTTTATCACCCCTTCTCTTAAAAATCAATTGTTTTATAATCCGCTGTGATATAAAAAGTGTATATTTGCGTACTCTGTTTTAGGGTGCGCAGGTGCTTTGTTCACCAGAACACATAGGCGTTATCTTGAATAAACCGTTGTTTTGCGGGGAGGGGTTAGGATTTATTCTCATCGGGAAAGCCGATAATAAAAGATATACATATAATGAATTTAGTTCTGAAATATGTGAGTCAAGGTATAGCTATCAGTCTGTTAGTGTTTATAATGCTGGTATTCAATCAGTCTGCGTTAGCACGGACGAGTGAGAGACGTGTACTTCGGGTTGCCTTTCCGCAGGTGGTGGGCCTGAGTTGGACGGCGGAAGACGGTACCCGTCATGGTATGCTCGTGGATTATCTCAATGAGATCGCCAAATATACCGGTTGGGAGTACGAGTACATGGATACGAACGGGCAAGCCATGTTGGATGAATTTATCGCGGGTCAGTATGAGTTGATGGGTGGAAATTATTATATCCCCGGTTTGGAGAAATATTATGCTTATCCGAATTACAATATGGGATATGGTCGTTCCCTGCTGCTCGCTCGCTCTGACGATCGTACGATCCACAGTTATAATTTGGAGAGTATGAACGGAAAAACCATAGGCGTATATGAGAATGCCAAAGAAAATATTCGTCGCCTCAAGGGGTTCTTGGCTATCAATGGATTAGACTGTAAGCTTCGATACTACAGCTTGAAAGATATAGAGAAGAACCACGGGGAGTTAGATTCCTATCTGATGAATGGAGAGATAGATTTGCTGCTGAGTGGTATTCTCTACAATCGTGATTCTGTACGGGTAGTCGTTACCTATAATTCTCAACCCTATTATATCGTAACTAATCCGGGTAATAAGGAAGTCTTGGATGGTTTGAATATGGCTTTGGAACGGATATTGGATGCCAATCCAAATTTCGCGGCAGAGCGTTATGCCGCTAACTTCCCGGATCGGTTTGTAAATATCCAATTAAGTGACCGTGATCTGGAATATGTCAAGAAAAGGAAGATGATCACGGTGGCTGTTCCTGAGGAGTGGTATCCTTTTTATGGTAAAGAAGGGTTTCAGAAGGACCATGCCGGCATCACGGCGGATGTATTGGGGGAGATCAAAGGCTTTACCGGTTTGGAATTCTCGTATGTGCACGCGAAGAATTACAGTGACGCGGTTCGTTTGGTACAACGAGGGGAAGCCGATATCTTAGGTTTTTTCTTGGGGGATGAGAACGATGCGGCTCGGCTAGGATTTGCGCTTTCTGCCTCTTACGTGAAGGCAAACAATATCGTAGTGCGCAATAAATCCTGTAGTTATCCCGATTCGGATCTGGTTGGAGCCTTGGTGGAAAGTCTGCGATTCCCAAGTAGTATATCCGCGGAGAAAATACGGTCTTATCCGAGCGTTAAGGAGGCATTAGCCGCGGTCAATAGTGGAGAGGCTGATTTATCTATGGATTGTCTTCTACCATGGAACAGGATATTCTGCGGTACCATTTCACCAATCTTACTCCTATCACATTGGCCAATGATCAGAGCGCGGTGAGTTTCGCGCTACCTACCCCGGTGGATCCGGATTTGCTTACCGTGCTCAATAAGGCGATCAATAATCTTTCTGAGTCTGAGAGGACTGTTATTCGTAATCGGAATCTGGAATCTATCGGCGTGAGCGAATTCTCTCTTATGGACTTTATCTATGCGAATCCCGTACAATTCATGTTTATCGTGCTGTCTGTACTGCTGGTGCTATTCACGGCATTGCTGCTGGTTATCCGGGCTCGGGTGAGGGCGACCGTGATACAAGGTAACCTGAAACGGGCTGAGGCGGCCAATTTGGCGAAGAGCGAATTCCTTTCCCGGATGAGCCATGAGATCCGTACGCCGATGAACGGAATCGTCGGTATGACTACTATCGCCATGCAAAACATAGATAATGCCGATAAGATAAAGGACTGTCTAGAGAAAGTAATCATGTCTTCTAAGCATCTTCTCGCTCTTATTAATGATGTGCTGGATATGTCGAAGATAGAAAGCGGAAAAGTAGAACTTCGGCATGAGAGCTTTAATTTCCGGGCATTCTTGCAGGATTTTGAGAATCTGTATGGCGAGCAAGCCAAGAGTAAAGGGATCAGCTATGAGACGGTATTGGCTAGCGATATAGAAGTGCAGATTATAGGAGATTCCTTGCGCTTAAATCAAATTCTTTCCAACCTGCTGTCGAATGCGTTGAAGTTTACGCCCGCCAAGGGAATGATTAAACTTAGGGTTTCTAAAACAGGTGAGGATCAAGAGAATATTTATCTTCGTTTCGAGGTAATCGATACGGGATGTGGTATAGCCGAGGAGAATCATGATAAAATCTTCGAATCGTTCGAACAGGAAAATATGGAGGTCACTTATAAATATGGAGGTACGGGGTTAGGACTTTCTATCGTTAAGCGTTTCATTCTCTTGATGGGCGGTGGCATACATCTGACGAGCGTGCAGGGGAGTGGCAGCACCTTCACGGTTGATCTGCCTTTCGGCAAAGTGAAGGAATCGGGTAAGCCCACTCGTTTTTCCGATATCAATGGGCGGAATGACCTTGCGAGGGATTGTTATGTGATTGATTATGACTTCAAAGGTAAACGAATCTTATTGGTTGAGGACAATGAGCTCAACCGGGAGGTAGCGGAGGAATTAATCGGTGTTACCGGCGCGTTGGTAGAGAGCGCAGAGGATGGGGTACAGGCCGTAGAGAAGTTTAAGGAATCTGCCGAGGGATATTATGATTTGATATTGATGGATGTGCAGATGCCGCATATGGATGGTTATGAGGCTACTCGATGTATCCGGGCCTTGGGGCGTTCTGATGCTCAAAAAGTTCCGATCTTCGCTATGACAGCCAACGCGTTCGCGGAGGATGTGCAGAAAAGCAGGGAAGCCGGTATGAACGCTCATATCTCTAAGCCGTTAAATATACGTGCCGTGTATAAACAAATGAACCGCTATCTTCAGGGATAAACAAAGGTTTGATAAATGAATAAAAAAGGGACCGCCTCGGGAATTTGAATCCTCGGGGCGGTCCCTCTTTTGTTTTTATTAGATATTCTTTATTCTTCCGTGATTACCGAGAATTCACCGATACCCGCTTGCTTTTTATCATCTACGATACGAGTAGCGACCAAACGGATTTGATTGCCTTTCGTTACGGGGAAATGTACGACTTGCTCGATCGGGTTGGCTTTAATATTCGAGAATTCGCCTTCGGCCACCTTCTTTCCATTAATATATAATTGATAGATGGAGATATGACCGCTTGCGTCACGCCCTTGGTTCGGGGTGTAGCGGAATCCGGATATAGGCTTTTCTTTCGCTAATTGTACGATTAACTCTTGTTTCCCTTGCGGTAAATAGTAGGTCGTGTAGCCGTTTCCGTCTAGTATCACGCTGGTTTTCTCCTCTTTCGGCGATACGATGGTGTAATCGCGGGCAGGAATATCGAACGTTTGCGTGGAAACCGGGCTCACTGTATCGAAAGTAGTATCATAAGCGATCGCCTTGACAGTTCCTTTTTGAGCGAACGCGAATGGAGCTTGATAAAGTGGTGAGTCCTTGGTCGGCTCTGAGCCATCGGTGGTATAATGAACCTCTGAGCCTTTATCTCCGGCCTGTATGGTTACCTCGTCGTTGAGGTCGCGGGTAATCGTTGGCTCGGTCACCAAGGCGGGGGCAAGGTATGCCTCCACGTTATTGATGCAAAGCGGCCCGCGGGCATCCGTGAAGTTGATCCGTATCTTTTCCGCTTTCTCGGTCTGGAACCGAACGATTCGTTTATAGCCGACAGTCGTCGTGGAGTCTACGGTCTGTGCCGGAATCCATTTCCCGTCTTGCTCGATTTCAATATTGAACGAGCGCACACGTTGTCCTAATGGGATATATTCTTGTATGACCAAGCGGTTTACAGGGGCAGGATGGACCAGCGTGAAGGTCAATGCGCCATTGGTTACTCCATCGTCCGTAGCCCAATAGGTATCCCAATCCCCATCTACTGTGTTATTGGGGCTAAAGTTTCGTCCTCTTTTATTGCTAGCTTGTACATAGCATCCTTTCAAGAGATTCTCCTTAAAGTCGTTTTGGATGGTTTGATACCATTGTACGGCACGGGCGGAGTCTGCCGGACTTATTTTCCCGTTCAGCGCTACGGGGAAGTTCAATAGGAAATTAGCGTTATGCCCGACGCTTCGGTAATAAAGATCCACTAACTTAGCCAACGACTTTACTTGATGGTCTTCCCTTGAGTGATAGAACCATCCCGGACGGATCGATACGTCGCATTCGCCGCCAAGCCACATCGGGCCGTTCTCGTCACCCCATATACTCTGTTGGAAAGTAGGCATGGAAGGTTCCGAGGCGAAGATGCTCCATTGGGTATCACCAGCCCAACCTTCCTCGTTACCGATCCAACGGATATCAGGAACGGTCCCTCCGAATATCATCACGTCTGGGTGATGAGCCTTGATCGTATCGCGTGCCCGCTCGTATTGATAGAATGTCTTTGCGTTGATAGCCCGGGTTTCATTCGTACCGCCATACCAGCCATTACCGCCGTTTGCCCCATCAAACCAGTATTCGAACAACGGGCCATAGTTGGAGACTAATTCATGTAATTGGGCATGGAATTTCTCTACATATCCCGGTTGCCCGTAATTCTCGCTGTTTCGGTCCCAAGGGGAGAGATAGACACCGAATTTCAGCCCGTGTTTCTTGCAAGCGTCGGACAGTTCTTTTACCATATCTCCTTTACCCTCTTTCCAAGGAGAATTCTTTACGCTATATTCGGTTGTGGCGGTAGGCCATAGACAGAATCCGTCGTGATGCTTGGTGGTTAGGATGACACCTTTCAATCCGGCGGCCTTGATCGTTTGCGCCCATTGATCGCAATCCAGATCCGTTGGATTGAATGTGGAGGCGGGAGTGTTTCCGTAGCCCCATTCCAGATCATTGAACGTATTTAATCCGAAATGGACAAAGGCGTATGTTTCCATCTTATGCCATTCAACTTGTGCCGGCGTGGGAACGGGCAGGATAGGGGCGGGTGCTGTCGCTTCTTTACAGGAGAAGAAGGAAAACAACCCAAGCCCCAATAAAATAGAGGAACTCAAGTGTTTCATTAGTTGTTTATATTTAGATAAGACTCCAAATATAGGGAAAAAACCGTAGACTCTTATCTTTCGTGGCAAAAGATAGGGCAACCATGCCTCATATCATTCGTCTTCCTAAATAAAAAATGACTTGTGTAATCTTTTTCATCATTCTTTGTAAAACAATTTGCGGCTCGAAATGTTTTATATTTAAACAGCCGATAAAAAAGAAAAGCTCTTAGCCTAAAAGATTTTATAGGTGAACCTTTTCAAGCAATCTTCTGTTATACTATAAAATGACTCAGAAATCATTTTCAAAGTAGTCATCGTATAACAATTTGTTAGTAGTATTTGTTTTTTCATATAAGTAGAGTTTGTTATTTGTTTGGTCCGTATGTAGCTGGGAAGTTGTATACGGGCTTTTTTTATTCCGGGTCTGCGGATAAATCGGGTTGTTTTCATATTCCTAATAAAATATTTATCTTTGCCTCATGACATCAGATAACATACTACGAGATATCCTCCCCGATATCCTTATTGATAATTTTGACATAGT
>JAQVCX010000031.1 GCA_028689545.1 Parabacteroides sp. | reverse complement strand
TTCATACTTGCATAACTTTATGTAGCTACAAAGATAAATACTATATTTGACATAAAAAAGAGTTTTAATAGATACTATTTCAGAGAGTTGCAAATTTCTTCAAAGAAAGGAAGTGTCAAACTCCCGGTAGTGACCAGCCTAGGCAAGTCCTTCTCGTTGCTGAATATTCCATTCTACTATGTCGGACAACTGCGCGAACTGATATCTGCCCAGTTCTCTTGAAGTCCTATCTTCCGAAAAAGTTTTGTGAGAAAGCCGGGGTAAAATGATGCGGGTATCAGTAAATATAAATACTTTCGCGATCGTTACTTTGGCAGAAATGCCGTAAAACAATCAATCAACAATATGGTAAACAAAAATATCACCTCTTTATTGGAGCAAGAAGCGGAAGCGGTTCGCAACATACCCGTTACGTCCGGATATGAGGAAGCGGTATCGCTTATAGTGGAGCATGTACACGACCTAGGTGGGAAACTGATCATGAGTGGAATGGGAAAGGCCGGGCAGATCGCCATGAACATCGCCACCACCTTCAGCTCGACCGGTACGCCGGCCTTTTTCCTGCATCCCAGCGAGGCGCAACACGGCGACTTGGGTATCATACAGCATTCCGACATCATGCTATTGATCTCCAACTCCGGAAAGACACGGGAGTTGCTGGAATTGGTGGAACTTACACGGGGCTTGGAGCCGGATATGCGATTCATCGTCATCACCAGCGACCCGGATAGCCCGCTGGCCGCCGAAGCCGACATTTGCCTGCTGACCGGCGCCCCCAAGGAAGTCTGTCCGCTAGGACTTACGCCCACGACCTCCACGACCGTCATGACCGTGATCGGCGACATCCTCGTCGTCGAGACCATGAAGCGTATCCATTTCAACAGCAGAGACTATGCGCTGCGCCACCACGGAGGTTATCTTGGATCCAAGAGCCGTGAGCTAAGCAAGAACAAATAACAAACCAATATATAGATCATGAGAAAAGTCTTTGGTATAGGAGAAACCATCCTCGATATCATTTTCAGGAACGATCAGCCGCAGAAGGCCGTCCCCGGTGGCTCTGTCTTCAACGGATTGATATCATTAGGCCGATTGAATGTCCCCGTGTCCTTTATCAGCGAGCTGGGCAACGACCGGGTGGGCGACATGATTCGGGATTTCATGGAGGATAACCACATCACGACTGAGTTCGTAGACCGCTTCCCCGATGGGAAAAGTCCTATATCACTCGCTTTTCTGGACGATGATAAGAACGCCAATTATATCTTCTACAAGGATTACCCGGCGCAACGGCTGGAGGTGCCCCTGCCTAAGATAGAGAAAGACGATATCTTCGTGTTTGGCTCTTATTATTCCTTGAATCCGGCCTTGCGAACCCGTATGGTGGAATTTCTGCAATACGCCCAAGAACGGAAAGCGATCATCTATTACGATCCCAATTTCCGCAAGGCGCACGCTCATGAGGCGATTCGCCTGATGCCTACCGTACTGGAGAATCTGGAATTCGCCGACATCGTCCGGGGATCGGACGAGGACTTCCTCAATCTTTATGGCAAGACCGACGTACAGGAGATCTACAAAGAGCATATTCAGTTTTATTGTGATCGTTTCTTAACAACTCACGGGGCAAACGGAGTCAATCTCCAGACCCGTAACTTCACGCGACATTTCGATTCCCCGCGAATCCAGCCGCTTAGTACCATCGGCGCCGGCGACAATTTTAACGCGGGCATTATCTACGGACTCCTAAAGTACGACGTACGACAGGCCGATCTTCCGTCTCTGGATCAGGATACTTGGGGGAAAATCATCCGCTGCGGAATGGACCTCGCCTCCGAGGTTTGCCAAAGCTATGACAATTACGTCTCCAAAGAGTTCGCGGCGCAGTATGTTAGCCAGTCTTAAATATCATTAATGGGGAAGCGGGAAAAACTTGTTTTACTATCTTTGTGAGGAAAGCTTATTATAACAGAAGACAATGTTAGGAAAGATTCTCTCTCTATTCTCCAGTATGATCCTGTTAGCGGGTTGTTCCTCTGACGCGCCCGACATACGAGCCATTTGCCTGCGTGACGACATCGGGAATTACGTGATAAAATGGGAAACCGATCCGGTAATGGAAGGGATTGTCAAGATGACCGTGTCCGACAATCCGGATCTTTTCGCCAACGAGTCCCCGATCATTTACGCCAACATCAAGGACGGCGTGGCTACTTACATAACGAACGATAATATCTCACGTAAGTATTTCCGCCTTTCTTTTAATGATAAATACGCACGGATCATCGGCGCGCGCTCGGCGGCTATGGATAGCGTACAGAATCTCCGCGACCTAGGCGGTTACTCCACGACAAACGGGAAGACGGTAAAATGGGGCAAGGTGTTTCGCTCCGGCGAGTTAAGCAACCTGAGCGAATGGGACTCCATCCGATTGGATAATCTAGGAATCAAGACCATCATCGACCTCCGCACGCACCAAGAAGCCCTAGAAAGGCCTATCAAATACACGAAAGCGAACATCCTGCAAATCCCCATCTCGATAGGTAAGATCAGCGAGGCCCCCCAACGTATCATGGAGGGACGGATGAAGAAAGGAGATGCCGGGGTGTATATGGAGGATGAGTACCTGCAATTCGTGACGGATAATACCGAGCAGTTCGCCAAGGTGCTGGAACCGTTCCAGAACGAGGACAATTACCCCATCCTCGTGAGCTGTTCCTACGGGAAGGATCGTAGCGGCTTTCTCTCCGCCATGCTGCTCAAAGCCTTGGCCATTCCCCGGGAGACCATCATGGAAGACTATCTGACATCCAATCAATATATCAACACGACCAATCTGGAAGATGTCGTGAAACATCTCTCCACCGATGCCCAAGAAAGCATCACGGTCTTCCTTACGGCCAACGAGGGACTCATGGATCTCGCTTTCCATAAAATAAAGAAGGAGTACGGTTCCACCGAGAAATATCTATCCAAAGGATTACATCTTACCGATAAGAAACGTGAAAGGCTCAAGGATATATTACTTTATTAAGATAAAGAGCCATTTAACTTATCATTTATCTTAATCCATAGAAAAGCCCCCGTTCAGACCGTTTCTAGCAAACTGTCACTTTCTGACACATTGTAATCTAAAGCCCCGGAGAATCGAATATTCCGGGACTTAGTACGGCTCGCTCGCAAATAAGAAAGAAATATTTCACAAGCAGCTACTGATTAGCAAGATACCGAAAAACGGCCTTTCATTCTAGAGAAACTAATTCATCTTTATTCATATTTAGAGGATCAAATGAGCTCTTTGGGGGGTAAGAATAGGGTCGCGACTAGGTTAGAATGCCCATTCAAGACTACTCATAAGCCTGTTCGAGACCGCTCATAATGCCTATCGGCACTATAGGCATCACCGAACGAGACTATTGGCGCGACCTTTCGTGACCTATCGCACTTGAAATAGGCACTATTTTCACCCCAAACTCCCATTTTATCCCCTTCCCGTCAGGCTATCTCAAGGTATCCGGAAAAGGACGTGTCACGATGTTCGCCCTATTTCTATCAGAAAGATCAGGAAAGGCCCGTTTCACCAACAAATAAACAATACGGTTCGCCCGCGGTCGAGGTAGCCGAGCCCTATGGATAGATAAAATAGCTGTGGTTAGCTGATTTTTAGCGAATTTAGCATAACAATCTCATAGAATCCGAATTATTTACGTACCTTTGCGCCTCTGAATATTATCATATATACACAATCGCATTTTGAAAACATTTGAAGAATTAGGAGTTGCCGCATCGATATTAAAGGCAATCCAAGAGATGGGCTACGAGTCGCCCATGCCCGTACAGGAAGAAGTGATTCCTTTCTTACTGGGAGAAGATAACGACGTAATAGCATTGGCACAAACAGGAACCGGTAAAACGGCCGCTTACGGTTTGCCCATCCTGCAAAAGATCAATGTCTCTCAATATCAACCTCAAGCGCTTATACTTTGTCCCACGCGAGAACTTTGCTTGCAGATAGCGGACGATTTGAACGATTATTCTAAATACATCGATAACCTGAAGGTTCTCCCTGTATACGGAGGTTCCAGCATAGAGAGCCAGATCAAGACACTGAAAAGAGGTGTACACGTGGTAGTGGCTACCCCGGGACGCTTGATAGACTTGATGAACCGTAGGACGGTTGATTTAAGCAACGTACTGAACGTCATCCTCGACGAGGCGGACGAGATGTTGAACATGGGCTTCACCGACAGTATCAACGAGATCTTGGCGGCTGTACCCGAGAACCGCAACATGCTGCTCTTCTCCGCTACCATGCCGAAGGAGATCGCCAATATTACCAAGAAGTACATGAAGAACCCGAAAGAGATCGTCATTGGTAATAAGAATGAGGGAAACAAGAATATCCGTGATATCTATTATATGGTTCGCGCGCAGGATAAATACCTGGCGTTGAAACGTCTCGCCGATTATTACCCGAACATTTACGGTATCGTCTTTTGCCGTACCCGTAAGGAGACACAAGAGATCGCCGACAAATTGATACAAGACGGCTACAACGCCGACTCCTTGCACGGCGAGCTGAGCCAAGCGCAACGTGACTACGTGATGCAGAAGTTCCGTATCAAGAACATCCAGTTATTGGTAGCTACGGACGTGGCCGCTCGTGGATTGGATGTGGACGACTTGACCCACGTAATCAACTACGGCTTGCCGGATGAGGTAGAATCTTATACCCACCGCCGCGGACGTACGGGACGCGCCGGAAAAACAGGTATCGCTATCTCTATCTGTCACGTAAGGGAAAAAGGCAAGATCCGTGAGATCGAGCGTATCATCAACAAGAAATTCGATAAAGGCGAGATGCCTACCGGAGAGCAAATCTGCGAGAAGCAGTTGTTCAACCTGGTAGACCAGATCGAGAAAGTGAAGGTAAACGAGGAAGAGATCGCCAACTTGATGCCTTCCATCTACCGTAAGCTGGAATGGCTGGACAAGGAGGATATCATCAAGCGTGTCGTATCCATGGAGTTCAACCGTATGATCGACTACTATAAGGATAACGATGATATCGAGGTGGTAGACGAGAACGCTCCGCGAGAAAGAGGCAAACGCAGTAGTAATGGCCGAGGTGATGCCGAGGAGGGTTACGCCCGTTTCTTCATCAACTTCGGGAAGACGGACGAGCTTACGCCTCCCCAACTTATCGAGTTGGTTAATAAATGCGTGCCGGGTAAGGTGCGTATCGGTCGTATCGACTTGCGCGATAACTTCTCATTCTTCGAGGTAGAGGAAGGGGAAGCGAAACGTGTCGTCGACCTTATGAATGGCTTCGAGGTAGATGGCCGACGTATCTCCGTAGAACCCGCGCAAGCGAGAAACGAAGGCAGTGGCAGCCGTGGAGGCTATCGTGGAGGTGGCTTCCGTGACCGGCGCGACAGCGGAAGAGGGGGCAGAGACAGCCGCCGTGACAGCGATCGCGGAGACCGTGGCGGCCGCCGTTCCAGCTATGGCGACGAGAAGCCGAAGCGTAAATTCTACGACGACGCTCCTCGTGGTAAGAAGAAACGTAAATAAAAACTGTCTTAATATATTCATATCTCGCAAAGAAGCGTGGTTCGTATCATACGGGCCACGCTTCTTTTTTGCTCTATCTTTTGCTCGTACATATTAATACGTCAGCTACAAACTGAAAGCACAAACAGATTAAATATAACTTTATGTTTGTTTTGTTTGGTAAATAAAAACAAATAGCATACTTTCGCGTCCATAGGTTATCAATTTAATCGTTTTCATTTCTTGTTAATGTGTGTAGGTTTTTTAGTATGTGTAATTTTAAAAGCATTTGTTTATGAGTAAAATCCTCACCCTTAGTCTCGGCTTGGTATTGAGCGGGACACTAGCGATGGCACAAACGTCCATCAAAGGAACAGTCGTCGATGATACAGGCGAACCTGTGATCGGAGCGTCTATCATCGTAATAGGAACCTCTACGGGAACCGTAACGAATTTCGATGGTAGTTTCTCGATCGCCGCTCCCCAAGGGGCAAAACAAGTAAAGATCTCCTACGTAGGCATGATCCCACAGACGATGGACATCAAGCAGAACATGGCGATCACGTTGAAGTCGGACAGCCAGGACTTAGACGAGGTAGTGGTAGTCGCCTACGGCACGACCTCGGCAAGAAACCTCACCGGGGCAGTCTCCTCCGTGAAAGGCGAGGCGATCAAGAACGTGCCGGGCCCGGCGGTAGACGCCATGTTGCAAGGCCGCGCCTCGGGCGTAATGATCTCCTCCCCCTCCTCGTCGGTAGGTACCACCCCGGTGATCAACATCCGCGGCGTATCCTCCATCTCCAACAGCACGACACCGCTGTATGTGGTAGACGGCATGATCGTCTCCATGGACGCAACCTCCAGCACGAGACAGAACCCGCTGGCGGATATCAACTCGGCGGATATCAAGTCCATCGAGATCCTGAAGGACGCGGCCGCCACTGCGTTGTACGGCTCGCGAGCCGCCAACGGCGTGATCATGATCACGACCAACATCGGCTCAAAAGGCAAGGCGAAGATCTCCTATAGCGGGGGCTACACCATCGCCACCGCCACGGGCATGATCGAGCCGATGAACGCCGAGCAATACACGGAGCTCAAGAACCTAGGCGTAAGCAATACCGCCGCCCGCGTGAGCGACACAGGGTTCTACGACAAATACAAATACGGGCTGATGTACGACAGCGACGGAGAGGTGATCAGCACCAACTGGGCCGACCTTCTCTTCCAGACAGGTAGCATCATGAACCACGACATCAACGTATCGGGTGCCACCGACGACGTGAACTACTACATCAGCACCGGCATCATGGATCAAGACGGCATCTCGGTAGGCGACGAGTTTAAGCGCTACTCCTTCAAGGCGAACACCACCTTCACCGCCAACGAGTGGCTGAAGGGGGGTTTCAACGGCAGCTACTCCAACACCCAGCAGAAGAACGTGGATAGCGGCTACGGAGACGGAGCCTACTCCATCAACGGATTCTCGCGCATGGCGGCCATCCTGCCCTCCAACATTCCCGCCTACAACGAGGACGGCACGCCCTACATGGACAACGGCCAGTATCTAGGATACGGCAACAACAGCATCGGCTGCACCTACTACAACCCCATGTCGTACATCGACGAGCAGGCCAGCCGGATGGAGAACAACCGCATTATCGCCAGCGGATTCCTTGAGGCAAACCCGGTCAAGGGATTGTCCATCAAATCGCAATACGGCGTGGACTGGTTCATCACCAACTCCACCACCATGTACTCGCCCAACGGGGGTGACGGCTACGCTTCCGGCGGCAACCTTTACGCCTACGCGACCACCCGGAAGACATGGACTTGGACCAACACGGCCAACTACCAGCTCGACCTGAAGGAGGACAACCATTTCAACGCCACCATCGGTATGGAGGCGCAAGAAATGAAGTTAAAGCGCAGATATTACACCGCCACGACCCTCGCCGACAAAGAGATGATCTACGAGGAGGCACCTTACCTGACCTACTCCACCACCCCGTCGTATAACCGCCGGGAGGAGCGCTCGATGGTATCCTACCTGGGCCGCCTATCCTACAACTATAAATATCGCTACTACCTGGAAGGTAGCTTCCGTCGGGACGGCCTTTCCGCACTGGGCACGAAGTGGGGTAATTTCTGGGGTGCCTCCGCCTCTTGGCGCATCTCCGACGAGGCTTTCTACAGGCCGCTGAAAAACGCCGTGAACGACCTCCGTTTCAAGGCCAGTTACGGCGTGGTAGGTAACACGAACCTCTCGTCCTACGCCGCCATCTCCAAGTACGAGTCTTCCTATTATAACGGGACGGGCGCTTACTACCCCTCCGCCATCGCCGATCGGCTCCTGGGCTGGGAGCAGACAGCGAAGACCGATATCGGCCTTACCGGACAGATCGCCAACCGATGGGACTTCGAGGTGACCTATTTCAAGTCTACCTCCAAGGACTTGGTACTCGACTCCGCGCAATCGTACTCCACCGGGATACCCGACTCGCAGATCACGACCAACCTAGGCAAGGCGCGTAATCAAGGCCTTGAGCTATCCCTCGGCGGGAACATCGTGCGCACCGGCGATTTCTCGTGGGACTCCAACATCAACCTTACCTTCGTGAAGAACAAGGTGCTGGAGCTTGAGTCCGACATCGTGGAGAGCGGCACGGCGGCGGCCAACATCACCGTGGAGGGCAAGTCCATGGCGCAATTATACATCTACCCGACAGCGGGCATCGACTCCGAGAGCGGCCGCCGCGTGGTTCTCCTTGACAACGACAACGGCGAGGCCACCCGCGAGGCCCTCCTCGTCTACACCCGCGGATCCGGTGCCTCGGTATACGACCGTGCGACCGGCGAGCAGCTGGATATCAACGACTGGAACCCCCACATCATGGGCAACACCAAGCCGACCTACTACGGCGGATGGAACAACAACTTCAGCTACAAGGGTTGGGATGCCACGCTATTCTTCCAGTTCTCCGGAGGAAACAAGATCTACAACGGCATGAAGGCGACTACCTCCGACATGCGTTTCTGGAACAACACCACCGACGTGTACGAGAACATCTGGCGCAATCCCGGCGACAACGCCACCTACGCCAAGGCAGAGCAAAACGACAACTACTCCAACGGATCGGCCAACCCGATCAGCGACTGGGTGGAGAACGGCGACTACCTCCGCCTGAAGGACCTCTCGATCGGCTACACCTTCGACACGAAGAGATGGCCGAAGAAGATCGGCATCTCGCAGCTGCGCCTCTACGCCTCAGCGACGAACCTGTTCTGCATCACCGGATATACCGGGATGGACCCCGAGATCAGCTCGCGGGCGGACATCTCCAATACCGCCTCCGGTATCGACAAGAACACGACACCGCTCACCAAGACTTATTCCTTCGGTATCAACCTATCATTCTAAATTCGTAAACGACAATGAAAAAAAGTATCTTATATAGCGCGGTAGCCGTCCTTTGCCTGGCTACCGCTTGCAGCGACGATTTCATCGAGAGATCTCCCGAGCTTCAGATCAGCGAGGAGAGCATCTTCTCCAGCGCCGAGCGCCTGGAGGCGGCCGTAGAGGGCGTCTACGCACGCGCCAAGAACCAGTATTTCCTCGGAGGATTCGTAACCGATGCCGGCGACAACCGCTCGGACGACATGATCAACTATGGCAACAACGGCTACACCATGCGCGACACCTACAGCCACGCCGTGAATTCCTCCACCATCGAGAACGACTATATGTTCTACCGCGCCTACCTAGGCATCAACTACGCAAACACGATCATCGACGACATCGAGGATGCCTACGCCGCAAGCCTGCCCTGCGACGATGCCACCGCCAAGGCCTACGTGCAGGAGTGCAAGTTCATCCGCTCCATATCCTTCTTCTTCCTGAGCCAGCTGTTCGGGCAGCCCTACGCCTACGATGCCAACGCCAGCAATATCCCGATGCGCGTCAAGGCCGTGACCGGAGCGGGCGAGAACGAGTGCCCCGCCTCAACCATCTCGCAGGTACTCGCCCAGATCCTCGCCGACACGGAGGACTGCTCCGCCCTGCCCACGGGATTCGGTGCCGATGGATTCAGCTCCACCAAGGCTTCCCAAGCCGCCGTACACGCCCTGCGCATGAGGGTATACATGTGCATGCAAGATTGGGACAACGCCATCGCCGAGGCCCGGCAGATAGAAGGGTTCAGCCTAATCTCCTCCATCTCGACGATGTTCGACTCGCCCTACGCGCAGACCGCCGAGAACATCTTCTCCATCCCGATGGCGGACACCGATAAGTCCGGAAGCCAGGCCCACCCGGTCAGCTTCCTCTGCCACTCGGCCGGGCAGATCACCTGCGTGAACAACATCAACGGCATCGCCACGACCTACGGCGTGGAGGCCGACGCACGTACGGGCTTCCTCTACAACGACGCGAACGGCTACACTTATTGCGAGAAATTCAACGAGTACTCCACCCGCTACGAGTGGATCCCCATCTTCCGCTACGCCGAGATCCTGTTGAATCTCTCCGAGTGCTATTATAATAAAGGAGACGAGACGAAGGCCAAGGAATACCTCAAGCAAGTCCGCATACGCTCCATCGCCCAGTCCGCCGACCCGCTGGTGACCTACGCAGAGAGCGGCACTGCCCTCTGGACCGCCATCGACAACGAACGTCGCTGGGAGTTCCTCGGTGAGGGCCTGAGAGGATACGACATCTCCCGCCGCGCCGAGGACTACCGCCACCCGCTCACCGACGGCGGCTGGACGGTGGTGGCCACCCCCGCCGACCGCACGACTTACTGCTGGGCGTTCCCGCTGTACGAGACAACGGTCAATACGGCTTTGAGCAATTGACAGGGAAATATTAAACACACACTCTCTAGCGCCAAGACTTCAAGGCGAGGGGACCGAGATGGTTCCCCCGCCTTTTCCCATCCCCCAAGGCGCATAAGCCCCCCGGATCGCTTGCCGATCCGATATTTATCCTTACATTGTACGCCGTAGGATCTCCCCCCGAGAAAAAATCGAACCCGATGAGGCGCATCTAGCCTCCCGGCGAGAGCGGACATCGGAGATAAATCATTAATTTTGCGATTGAGATAAAAGAGTATCATCCGGTAAACAATATCCGGGCTATCGATTATGAATAAGCTGAAAATACAACAAATAAAAAACAAATGAGATGAAGAAACTTTTTACTTACGTTCTTATGATCTGCGCCAGCCTGTCCGCGGCCTCGGCGCAAGAAATCCAGTATCCAGAGCCGGTGTTGAACCCGGAGAGCTGCACCAGCATCATGGTCGGCAAGAAGGCCTCGGCGGACGGCTCCGTGATGACCAGCCACACCTGCGACAGTAATTACCGCACCTGGATGGACATCATCCCCTCTGCCTCCTACGATCACGACACCACCGCCACGGTCTATACCGGGCGCATGCACACCGAGTACGCCGAGGGCACGCGGGGAATGACCCTGAAAGGCTCCCTCCCCGAGGCCCGTTCTACTTACCAGTTTCTCAACACCGCCTACCCCTGCCTCAACGAGAAGCAACTGGGTATCGGCGAGACAACCATCAGCGGCCGGCGAGAACTCGTGAACAAGAAAGGCATGTTCATGATCGAGGAGCTAGAGCGCATCGCCCTGCAACGCTGCACCACCGCCCGCGACGCTATCCGCCTGATGGGCCAGCTGATCGAGAAATACGGCTACGGCGACTGGGGCGAGTGCCTCACCATCGCCGATCCGAAAGAGGTATGGCATTTCGAGGTATTCGGCGAGGGACCGGACAAGATTGGTGGCGTATGGGCGGCAATCCGCATCCCCGACGATCATGTGGGCGTATCGGCCAATATCCCCCGTATCTCCAAGGTAGACCCCAAGGACACGGAGAACTGCATGGCCTCCGCCAACGTATTCGAGGCAGCCAAACGGCTCGGCTTCTGGGACGGCAAGAAACCCTTCCGCTTCTGGGAAGCCTACGGCGGCGGCAAGAAAGCCTTCAACATCCGCGAGTTCTTTATCCTGAATAAGCTCGCCCCCTCCCTCGGCCTCTCTTACGAGAGCGAGGAACTGCCCTTCAGCGTGAAGCCGGAGAAGCCCGTGGCCGCTACCGACGTGATGGCACTCCTCTCCGAGACCTACGAGGGCACGGAATACGATATGACGAAGAACCTCAAGGTAGCCGTGAAGAACAAGGAGACGAACGAGACGGATACCATCGTCAGCCCCGTCGCCAATCCTTGGATGACAATGGATATGGTAAACATGCTGAACGGGCTGAGACCGGATGCCGTGAAACGTTACCGCTTGGTGGCCGTGCCGCAATGCTCCTACTCTACCGTGATCCAACTGCGTGACTGGCTGCCCGACGCTATAGGCGGCGTGGTATGGATGGCCTACGACAACCCGGGCCAAAGCCCTCGCGTCCCCATCTTCTGCGGCACGAAAGACCTGCCCGCTTGCTTCAAGATCTGCGGACAGCACCGATATCGGGAAGATGCCGCCGTATGGGCTTTCCGCCGTGCCAATAAATTGGCTACCGTACGCTGGGGAGCGACTAAGGATCGCATGCGTGCCTCCATCGCCCATTTCACCGAGAAAGGCCAAGCGGAGCTTCCCTTCGTAGAGAACCGCTACAAAGAGATCCTTGCCCAGCGAGGCGAGGAGGCCGCCAAGGAATACCTGACCGGCTATACCGCCGATTTCGCCGGAGCCACGATGCTACGTTGGCGAGAGATGGGAGACACGTTCTGGACCCAGTTCGAGAGAGGGTTCTAACCACCACATCCGATAGTGTAGAGACGGGGCGTGCCCCGTCTCATACCCTCAAAATAGCAACTAAAGAATACTATCAGTCCGTGGGAGACGGGGCACGCCCCGTCTCTACTACAACAACAACAATAATAATCATATAAACTTAAATTCATATACAATGAGAACATTCATTCTAACATGCGCCTTAGCGTTAGGCTCTTTGGGCACATTCGCCCAAGGTTATCAATTTACGGATGTAGCAAAGGTACCCGCTACCCCGGTAAAGAATCAAGCGTCTACGGGAACCTGCTGGTGTTTCGCCACGACCTCTTTCATGGAGTCGGAATTGCTCCGTATGGGAAAGGGGACGTACGATCTCTCCGAGATGTTCATCGTCCGCCAGAAGTACATGAACCAGTTGCAGGATAATTACGTGCGCAAAGGCCGGGGCAATATCGGGCAGGGAAGCCTCTCCCACACCTTCATGAACGCCTTCAAGCAAGTGGGTATCGTGCCGGAGGAGGTCTATACCGGTATCCACTACGATTCCGAGCGTCACAACCATTCCGAACTGGCGAAATACCTCAGGGCGATCGCCACTACCGCCGTGGATATGAAGAAACGCAGCCCGGAATATGATAAGTTGATCAATAACCTATTCGACACCTACCTGGGCAAGCTCCCGGAGAAATTCACCTACCAAGGCAAGGAATATACCCCGAAGACATTCGCCGCCTCCCTGGGATTGAATATGGACGATTACATCGAGCTGACCAGCTTCACGCATCACCCGTATTACCAGAAGTTCGAGGTAGAGGTTCCCGATAACTGGGAGCACGCGCAAATGTACAACCTCCCGCTGGACGAGATGACGCAAGTAGCGGATTACGCCCTAGAGAATGGTTACACGGTATGCTGGGATGGCGACGTGAGCGAGAAAGGCTTCTCGTTCAAGAACGGCGTGGCGATCAACCCGGAAGTGAAGAAAGTGGACGATTACTCAACGACCGACCGCGCCCGTTTCGAGAAGATGGACGAGAAGGAACGCCTGGAGGAAGTCTACAAGTTCGAGAAACCATTCCCGGAAGTAAACGTCACCCCGGAAGTACGCCAAGAGGGTTACGAGGCATTCGTCACCACCGACGACCACTTGATGCACCTCACCGGCATCGCCAAGGACCAGAACGGCACGAAGTACTACATCACCAAGAACTCTTGGGGAACGGAGCGTAATACCTTCGGCGGCTACCTGAACATGTCCGAGAGCTTCGTCCGTGCCAAGACGATCTACATCATGGTGCATAAGGACGCTATCCCGAAGGCGATCAAGGCTAAACTGGGGATTTAAGCGAGTTTGAGCTCCATTTGGACTAAATGGCATAAGTCAGCGTTCATTTGTCACAAACTTCGATGCGGGTAAGGCGGAAGCTGTGGTTGTTCTCTCTATTTTTGCGCTACATTAAAATAAAGCTTATGAAAAGAACATCTACACTTTTATCGTTGCTGTTAGCGACGTTGGTTGGCATCAGTGGTTCTGCCCAACATGCCCCTTATTCAAAAATGTCTCCCCACACCCGCATCCTCTTGGATCAGTTGGCGAAGGAGGATACGTCTCGCTCCTCTTTGCGCGGCGCTGTCGCTGGAGAGTATCTATCCGCTTTCGTGAAAGTGGAGACGGAGGCCGGCTGGACCGACGTGGAAGCCATGGGTTGCCAGGTCCAGACCCGGGCGGGAGATATCGCTACGGTATTGATTCCCTTGTCGCAAGTGGAGGCACTCTCTAAGTTGGCCAGCGTTCAATACATCTCGGCCTCCCAACCGATGACGTTGAGCATGGATTCCGCCCGTTATTATTCCAACGTGGCGGATGCCTATGCCGGGAAGAACCTACCGAAGCCCTATACGGGGAAGGATGTCATAGTCGGGGTGGTAGATCAGGGTCTTGACTTCACGCATCCCAATTTCTACGACAAAGAGGGCAAGACGTATCGTCTCAAACGAGTTTGGGATCAAACAAGCCCTTTAAGCTCCGCCGTATATACTACGGAAACGGATATTTTGGAGCATGAATGCTCGTTCGACTCGGAAAAGAATACGCATGGCTCTCATGTAATGGGTATCGCGGCCGGTGGAGGATACGATACGCCTTATCAAGGGGTAGCATATGAGAGCGATATAATGGCCGTGGCTACGACCATGCAGGACGCGGATATCGTAAACGGGGTAAATTATCTATTCCAAGAAAGCGAGAAGGCAGGTAAGCCTTGTGTGGTCAATCTTAGCTTAGGTAGTAGCACGGGCGCGCATGATGGAACGGGTCTGTTTGACCAAATGTTGGATCGGTTGGTGGGTCCGGGCAAAATTATTACTGTCGCTATGGGTAATTCCGGGGGTAGT
This sequence comes from Parabacteroides sp., assembly GCA_028689545.1. Classification (GTDB taxonomy): domain Bacteria; phylum Bacteroidota; class Bacteroidia; order Bacteroidales; family Tannerellaceae; genus Parabacteroides. The sequence goes on along the minus strand of JAQVCX010000031.1, from coordinate 18,329 downwards.
GCCGAATATCTGGAACTCATGTCTCCATCCGATACCTTGCGTACTTTCATCGGTCAGACAAGATATCCTTTCGTTGTGGTTGATCTGTGGGCGGACGAGCCATGGGAATCTTTCGCTATTAACGTGGATCTTTACGATCATGAGAAGAAAGAGATGTTGGGCAGTACGGGTTTTCTTTCTGTTGATACCGTATTGGCATCCATCCCCCTTGCTATTATAGGTCCGGATTCCTTGAAATACACCGCTGAGATATCTTCATCCTTGTCTCCATTTAACGAGAAATATAATGTTAGGATCGTATTTGCTTATCCGGAGAAAGCGAAAGGGATAGACTTTGGTCTTCAGGTAGCGACAAAAGGCACTCCAGTCAGGGCTTGGGCAAATATGGGCATATTTAAGGATAATGATATGTCCCCTCTGTATTCCGCGGGAACAGGCGATTTCTCTATCGGCACTCCGGCTACCGCCCACGACGTGATTTCCGTAGGTGCCTATTCGAGCCGCTTACTTCGGGTGGACGCACAAGGAGATTCTATCGTTTTTCCCGGTAGCGAGCTGGGTAAGCTCACGCCATTCTCTAGCGTAGGGCCTACGATCGATAACCGGATCAAGCCAGATATCACGGCGCCGGGTTGTTTCGTGATTTCTTCTTACAATTCTTATTATCTGGAGGAAGAAGCCGGAGAGGGCGATCGAAAGCTTCAAGTCAGGTACTCCTCTTTCAATGATAGCGAATACCCTTGGGGGTATATGCAGGGTACTTCCATGTCTTGCCCGTTCGTGACAGGAACCATCGCCCTTTGGTTGCAAGCGAATCCTACGTTGTCTCCCGACGATATCAAGGAGATCTTCTCTCGCACGGCTATTCAAGACCAGGCGAATGAGACCTACCCAAACAGTCGTTGGGGCTGGGGGAAGATCGATGCCTATAAAGGCTTGCTGGATATATTGGGCATCCCTACCGCATCGGAAAATATCTTCGAGGAGAAACCCGAGGAGGCGGTATCCGTGTACGCCGGCACTTCCCCCGGAAGTTTTCATATCCGCTGGGCGGAGATCCCGGGCGCTTTCAGCATCCAAGTGTTCGATGCCGCCGGACGTAGTTGGTATGGCGAGAAGGTAGAGGCACCTGCCTCCATGGATTTTCCGGTCGCTTTAGGAAGTTTCCAGCCCGGTATCTACTTTATCCAGATAAAAACGGCAGAAGGAACGGTGGAACGTAAGATCAGACTTTAAGTTCTAATCATATCCACTCTAGGGATAAGAACGGTGGATAGTATAGCCAAGCACCGGAAAATCTAATCGTTTCACCTAGGTGAAGAGATCTTTTCACCTAGGTGATACGATCTCTTCACGGAGGTGAAACGATCTCTTCACCCCTGTGAAAAGATCTGTATGTATATAGGTAGACAAGTAATAATACGGACAGACAAGCTACTTCCTATAACTCTTGTATCCAATAGGACGGTATCCACCGGAACCAATCCACCCGTAAGCGTCTTTCAAGTACTACAAACTTACCTTATAGCTACGATCGCCTATCAGCACGATATACAGGCCCTTTGCCAGCGTAACCGTATGCTCGCCTAGGATAGCGTCGCTCGTGTAACTCAATCCGCCATGGAAAGCATAGATCCGCAGATTGGCTTTTTCCGGGGAATAAATATGTAAGCTGCCGTCGGTAGCCCATACCTTGACCTCATTGCCCGCTACCTCCGCATTGCCGGTCGGTATATTCTCCGTCACACCGGTAATCGTGATAGCGACATCCTCATATATACTATTGATCGAGTACATTCCGTTTGCATCCGGAGTCAATACCTTACCGTTTGCCTTTACTTCCGGTTTCGACTGATCGTAAGCCGGATCCAGCGTCAAGGAAAACCTAAAGTAAGAACCTTCCTCCTCACTATACGTACCCGCCGCCGGAGAGGTGGTGACACCAGCTACAGCCGGTAACACGACCGTATAATAGCTTATCGGGGCCGCTACCGAGAAATATTGGTATAAGACTACCGTATGAGGATTCTTCTTGCTACCTTCCTCTATGCCGTCAATCCACTCTTCCGCATATACCTTGGCTCTATAGGTTCCCGGATCAAGTCCAATCAAGGTCTTCGCTATATCACCATCCGGTTGCTGCGACGCATCCGCCCGCAATTCCACAGATTTAAACCTGTTCTCATCAAGTGCGTTCCAGGCAGATCCGTCCCATTTCTCAAACGTAATACCTCCGTCCGACACCTCATAGCGACCAGAGAAGAAATCATAGTAAGCCACGATCGTATATCCATTATCTCCTATCATCTGGGATTTAGAGATATCAACCATTGTCAAGCCACGAGAGTCTTTCACGGTCTTGATCATACCGGTCTCGTCCGTAAACTTACCGGCGTTCTTGATAGAAGCCGCTAAAGACTGGAATTGTCCCCCTTTTTTCAAGGTAACATTGGCGCCATCCAGCACCTGGAACTCTCCCAAATCGTTATTGCCATTCAATGTAATGTTCGCCTTCTGGTCTTTCTCTACAACCGTAGAGGCTATATTCTCATGGATAGCAACCGTCACATTCGTCAATGTCGCATTTATCTCTTTGCCATTATCGGCAAATATCAACAGGTCTTTGTTCCCTTCAATCTTGCTTCCGTCTGTCACTACCGTAGCTTCTACTTTCTTTATTTCGAATACAAAATACAGAGTGGTTCCCTTCGTTTCATCCATGAAGTCACTAGATACCACAGGTATACGATAGTAGCCGGGGGTTGTCGTAGAGATCGTTGTCAACAACTCACCGGTTCGATTCACCGATTCCGTCGCTTTGGTAGCAACTTTTGGCAATAAGTAGTCCTCCCATTTCGATGCTTCCTTGTTCCATCGCTGAGGTGTTTCAGCATCAAGAATATAACTTCCTTCGAGAGAATTAGATACCGAACGAATGGAGACACTCATTACATTCTCTATTTGTGTCACGATCGTATCCGTAAGCTCAATCATCGTTCTATTTTCCAAGTCCTTTACCAATGATACCGTACCCGTCTCATCAATAAACATACCGCCATTCAGAACGGAAGAGATTTTCAGGTCGGCAACCTTTGCCGGATCGTCGCTTTCCGGTTTCAAAGTAATCTTAGCCGCATTCGCTACTTTTACACGCCCTAAATCATTGGTACCTTTTAAGGTAAGATCCACATGCGCTTTTTCCTTTACAAGTACAGATGGAACGTCCGCGGCATTATCTTCAATCGTAACATTTTCCAAAGAAGCGGCCAGTGCTTCAGTTGTTCCTCCGGATATATTCAATGTGGGCAAAACAGTCGTAACCTCAGCCGAACCTATTGCCTTAGTCTCCTCCGTGATACTTCCCGCCTCAGCTGTCATAGCAAAAGACTTACTATACACGGTTGTCTCCACATCACCAGACTTCACCCAATATTTAATACGATAAGTTCCGTTTTCTGATGTCTGAAAATAGGTAGTAGAAGTAGAAGGCCATTCATCATCACCTTCAGAACGCAAAGCCGCCGCCTTCGTTTCCGGCTCCGTCTTCAGATCCTCGGAATCCATCCACTTACCCTCTTTAAGAACCTCCAGCGTCGCCTTCTTGCTACTTAAGATATCCGACAAATGAAAAACCGTTTTAACCGTCTTTATATTTAGACCAACCTGTTCACTAGTGCCTTGATACTCCAGACTCTCTATCCACAAGCCGGCCGATCCGTAAACCTTTTGCATCGTACCGGTAGAGTCCGTAAAGACCCCAAAATTACAGATCTTCGTCTCCTCGAATTGTGTCTCTCCCTCATGCGTCAGCAATAGTTTTCCACCTACTACCAAACTATCCAAGCTGCTATTATCCCCTTTTAGGTTCATCGTCACGTCCGAACCTAAAGGAATAGCGACGGCACTACGTCCGCCTTTCACCTTCTGGGCATATACACCATCAAAGGTAACGACAGCCTTTCCTTCCGGGCGAATGGAGAGCGCGTCAAAGGTGGTTTCGCCACTCCAACTAACATCCCCCGTGATCTCTTTCAAATCCATCACTCGGGTATAAAGTATCGTATGGCTCGTATTCTCCTCATTCTCTCCCTTCAATTTGATACGATATTTACCCGGCTTAGAGTATCCGGCTACAGACCCTTGAAAAGATAAAGGTTCAGTAGAGGAACGCAGGGATTTCGTCGCGTTCTTTAGCGCGTTCGTTTTGGTTGTCTCCTTATCTATCCACTGTTTGTTATCGTTATCCCAGATCTGTACTTCCTCTACGTTAGGATCCATAAAACCAACAGACGAACCTTCGTAACCAATTCCGTAAAGAGAGGTATTATACACCTTGTGCGAAGCCATGGCCCACACTTTCGTCAAGGAGAAACCCGCCGAACCTCCTACGGATCTAACAGTTCCTGTCTGGTCATCAAACTCTCCCTCGTTATTGATTGACGAGGCCTCAATTGTGCCTTCATCCTTAGGATACAGCCAAGTGGTCGTACCCTCATTTAAGAATCCTCCCGACAAAACATTCTTGCCTTCAATCGTGAACTCCACTACGCAAGATTCTTTTACAATAAGTTTCGCTTGGGCTGTTACCCCTTTTAACGTAACCTTCGCTGTAGGTTTCGCAAACACGACCGGCTTGTTTATCTCACCCGCCAGCGTCGTGTCTATCGCCTGCACAAACAAAGTGTCCGCCACCTCTGCCGCCGAAAGTCCAAAAAATCCACACAGCAAAAACTGTGTCAGGAACAATAAAGCTCCTCTCTTAAAGTAATTCTTTCCCATAAGTACCTGTTTTTTTAATTAAACATACCCAAAGATAATGGCGTTGGAATGGGAAATAAGGACAAAGAGCGCTCTACTTATGCCATTTAATCATATATGGACAGATTGTCGTAGTTTAATTCTACTCAGAGATTGCTTTCCGGTACTCTGCCGGTGTCATGTTCAGTTTTTCCTTAAAGACCCGGTAGTAGGTACGCGGGCTATTAAAACCGGAATCCATGGCGATCGAGTCGATCGTATAGTCGGGATGCTGCCTCATCAAACGAACCGAGTACTCCACCCGCAGGGTATTCACATAATCGGAGAAATTGGTCTTCGCGCATTCCTGGAGCACCTTCCCGAAAAGAGTCCGGTTCATATGCACTACCTCCAGTACCCTGTCCCTGGATAGTTGAGTGTCCAGAAATAATTTCTCATCCTTGATGACGGTGGAGATCCGATCGAACAGATCCTCATAATTGTTCGGGTTAGGGGAAGGACTAAAAACCGTGCTAGAAGAATCACGACGCTTCATCTTGCCAATCGTCTCCTCGCACGACATAAGCTTGTCTATCTGCAGAGCCATCGCCCTGTTCTTCGACCGGACGATTCGTTGATTCCGCATGATGATCCATAGAAGGGTCAATAGCAATCCAGTCAAGGCCAGGCTGGCAACCAATAGCAGGCGCTGTTGCCTCAGCTCTTTCTCTTGCGAGCCGATCAGAGCCTCCCGCTCTTTGGTCTGGTAAATCACCGACAACTCGGAAAGAGCATTCCCCTTGTCACGGGCATAAAGACTATCCAAGATGACACTCTCGCGATCTTTATAGATCATGGCAGAAATCACGTCACCCAATCCCGCATAAGCCTCGGCTTGGTCTCTCAGCAAGCCCCGATAATCCTGATTGATCGTATCGCCCCTGAAAACACCGGCTGCCACCCGCCTCGAATTATCCAGCACCCGCTCATAATTATGCGTAGCCAACCAATAAGGATGAGCCTCCACACTACCTTTCACGGTAGAAGCATACTGGGTGGATTCGTATTTCCGGAAATATGCCCGGGCAAGCGTATCCTCACCCAGGGTCTTATAGAACATGCTCATCTTGGAATATAGATAACCGTATTGCTGGTCTACATACCCCACGGGAGCTCCCTTCATCTTGTCCATCCGGGCAATCAGCTTCTCCCGCTTCACGCAAACATCCAGCGCATCCCTCACCCGTGAATCAATGTCGAGAAAACGGGATAGCTCCCCATAGAAATAAGACAAGAGAGCCAATTGACGTATATCGGAGGATGACTCAAGGAGAGTCACCGCCTTCCCCGCCGTCTGGTAGGCCTCCTCCTTATGAGATAGAAAGCGTTGGCCTTTGCTTATCAGGAAAAGAGCCGAGGCCTTGTCGCCCACATCCCCCATCTTATCCGCATTCTCCATTTGCAACAAGGCATACCGGATAGCCTCCTCATACCTCCCTAAACGGAAATAGATATCACTCAATAGCCGGGTAGCCCGGGCGTACAAGACAGGAGATCGCTGCACGGAATCGGAAGCAAACGCCTTTTCGGAACAAGGCAAAGCCAGCGAGAACCAGCTCTGCCCCTGATATACCATACTTTTCAATATATTTATACGGAAATCAGGTATCGAGCCTCTCCGCTCCGCATGTTCCAATAGGTTGATGGCCCGGTACGGGTCTATCAAATGGATGCTCGATATATACGCCTCCGTCAGCAAGCTGTCCGGGACCTGGCCTTCTATATCTTTCCCCAAGAGAACTGTCCCACTACTTAGCACCAAACCTATTAGATAAAGAAAGAACTTCCGCATTTTTCGCCACTTCCTTTTTACTTCACCAATTTCAACTCCTCGATCAACCTCGGGCATTTCCCCCATTTATCGATCATGAAAAGGACGTAGCGGATATCTACGCCGATGCAACGTTGCAAATCCGGCTCAAAAGCGATATCGCCACTCATCGCCTCCCAGTTACCATCGAAAGCGAGTCCGATCAAACGGGCGTTTTTATCGAACATAGGGCTACCGGAATTACCCCCGGTGATATCATTGTTCGAGAGGAAGCATAATTGCAATTCCCCTTTCTCATTCGCGTAAGGTCCGAAATCACGGCTACGAACCAGATCCAATATCTCCGGTTGTACCCAGAACTCATCGCTCGTCGGATCCTCTTTCTCAAGGATACCTTTATCCGTTGAGTAATAATTATACCATGCGGCATCATACGGACGATACCCCCCGATAGAACCATAGCTTAAACGCATCGTGAAATTAGCGTCGGAAGACAAAGCTTTCTCCGGATACATCTCCTTCAAGCCGGCGAAATACAAACGTTCTCCCTTTGCGATATCATACTCCGCGTCGCCCATCAACTGCTGTAGCTCGAAGATAGACACCAATACGGACAAGCTCAGTTCCGCCGCCGGATCTTTTCTCAATTTCTCATATTGTTTCGGGTTTCTCAGCATCCCGGCGATCTTGTCGTACGACAATAAGGAAGTTTTCTTAAATACATCCGCCGCGTACTTCTCATAATTCCCTTTATACTTCTTGTCAACGCTCGTATAGATATCCGGCAAGAACTCCGGAGATACACGCTCTTTGGCGATCCTCATCATCGCGGCTAATACCTTCTGATCCAAGGACGGCTCGTAATCCTTGAAGAACGGCTGGATACGATCCTCTAAAAAGGTGGTGATCTCTTCCGGAGTAGCTCCATTTATATCCACGGCTTGCACCATACGGGCCAAACGAATGATCTCCGCCCCGCTGGAAAACGCCTCATTCAAATAGGTCAAGGCCTCTCTATACTTATTAGTCGAGGTATATCCTTTTTCCAACAGATTCAAGACCTCGCCATAGGTAGCGCCCCGGGTTTGGTCTTTCGCTACCCAATCAGCGAAGGCCGTCTCTTCCGCACGTTTACGTTCGATCACGTTTAGATTCGCCAATCCCTTATTCATACCGATCGAGTTCTTCCAATAATTGGAGCTTCCCGCGTACTTGGAGGCATATTTGATACGTACGGCGTCGCTCGCCAGCATCGCCTCTTTCCAGATACCCTGCTTGATGCCACGCACCTCGATACGGGGCTTGTTACTATTCTCGATACGCTGTTGCACGCCCCAAGAACACAAATAACGATCCGTGCTTCCCGGGAAGCCGATCGTCATGGCATAATCCTTATCCTGATAGCCTTGCATAGACACCTCGGCTACATATCTCGGGGTATAAGGCTGATTGCTCGCATTGTATTCCGCCGGTTTATTCTCCGCGTTAGCATACACACGGAACACGGAAAAATCACCGGTATGGCGGGGCCACATCCAATTATCCGTATCGCCACCGAACTTGCCGATAGAGCTGGGCGGAGCGAAAACCATACGCACGTCGCGATACACGTCGTACACCACCAAGAAATATTTGTTATTATTATAGAAAGGAACGACATCAGCCGCCAGGAACTCATTATTCCCCACGGAATCACAGATAGCACGCCCCAGAGAATCAGCCGCCGACAAACGATGGAACTCATCCTCGATACCGGAGATCTGGCTATTGATACGATCGCTCACGTCTATGGTCTCTTTCAAGTAACGTACCGACAAGCCCGGAACCGGAAGCTCTTCCTGCTTACCTTGAGAGACAAAACCATCTTTCAGATAATCGTGCTCCACGCTGCTCAACTGCTGGATGGCCCCGAAACCACAATGGTGATTCGTGAAGATCAACCCCTCGTTAGAGACCGTGATACCGGTACATCCCCCACCAAATATTACCACGGCGTTCGTCACGCAAGGATCCGTCTCACTATACAACTGATCATAGGATGGAGAAAAACCTAACTCGGCCATTCTCGCCAGATTCTGCTTATTTAATTCCTTCAGCACCCACATGCCCTCATCGGCATACAACTGGCCCGAAGCGGCTAAAAGCAACAAAGCCGCCCACACTCTTTTCATAAACTTCATTCTATTCTTATTAGTCTAAATTATTCGATTAGCAATTTAATGTTCTTTACCTCAACACGGGCCGACAGCCATTCCGTAATCTTTTTACGCTCGGCCTCTTTCACCTTCGCGTTACTCTTCAGATAAACCAGCATGACCGTATCCGGTCTCGCCGTCTCCGCGTCCATGATATACGTATGCGAACAAGAAGCCTCCACCACAAAGGGGAACAGCACCTTCATTTCCGGCATCAACTCGGATGTCAAACGCTCATAACTCTGATATTTGTCGACCTGTCGTTTTAAGGAATCGATCTTGATCGTTTGTGTACGCAGCACCTCTTCGCTGTTCTTATACAAGTCTTGCATCAACAAGCTCTTCAACTCATTGATATCCGTCGCCTCTTGCCCGAAACCTTGCTGCACGATCAGATGAACGCCATTCAGTCCGTACTTAGCCATCTTAGCCTTAGCGTTCGCTATCATCTCGTCTGGCACGGTTTGTCCGATCAACACCACTTTCACCTCTTTCTTCTCGCTTGTATCCGTAATAGCCTTACTCAATATTTGCGTATTCGGGAAGACCAGCTCTTCCGTGATAAACGTTCGTACCCTCTCATTAAAATAACTGCTACGGATCAAATTATAGCTCAAGAAAAGACTGGGTACGATCGTGAAAAAGACAATAATACCCACATAGCGGGTCACGATCCTTTCCCGTTGTTTATCCAGAAACACTTTCTTCGGGTATTTCAGCAAACGTACCACCAAATAAGTAGCCAAGCTAATGAATACCGTATTAATAAAATAGAGGTAGAAAGCACCGAAAAAGTAATACAAATTGCCACTCGCCAACCCGAAGCCCGCCGTACAGAGCGGAGGCATCAATGCCGTAGCGATAGCCACACCCGGGATCACGTTGCCCTTGCTCTTCGTAGAACTCGCCACGATTCCGGCCAGACCACCGAAGAAGGCGATCAACACGTCGTATACCGTCGGCTGCGTACGGGCAAGCAACTCGCTTTGCGCCTCGCTGATCGGCGAGATCAAGAAATATAAGGTAGAGGTACATACGCTAAAAACCGTAGCGGTAGCGAAATTACGGAACGAGCGCTTGATCAAGTCGAAATCGGAGATTCCCAATCCCAAGCCGAATCCCATGATCGGTCCCATCAATGGCGAGATCAACATCGCGCCGATAATCACGGCCGTAGAGTTCGTGTTCAATCCAAGAGAAGCCACAAACGTAGCGAAAATAAGTACCCATAAGTTCGTTCCCTTAAATTCGATCCCTTTCCGAATGGATTCCATCGTATCCAACTCATCTTCCTTTTCCTGCCGGACATCAAAATTACGGACGAAAAAATCCATTATCTGTTTATGCCAAAAAGTCTTATCCATCTTATATCTCCTTTTCCTTATTCTTTTCTAATGGGATCTTGAACCAAAAAGTGGAGCCTTCTCCCCATTCAGATTCCACGCCAATCTCTCCTCCCAGTTTTTCGATCAGCGTCTTGCAAATAGAAAGCCCCAATCCCGTCCCTTGTACGAACGGGTCAAATTTAGTAAAACGGTCAAATACATAGGGCAGGTCCTCCTTCTTCAATCCCTTGCCCGTATCGCGCACATAAAAACGGACGAATCCGCCCTCCTTTGCGTATCCCAGCGTGATCGTCCCATACGAAGTGTACTTGATCGCGTTGCTCAAGAAGTTGGATAATACCTGGCTCAATCGATTCTTGTCGGTATAAAGCCTCGTTATATCGGGCGAGGCTTGGCAAGACAGCGTAACGCCCAGTTGTACTCGCAGGCGATGCGTCTGACATAAATCCTCACAGAGCTGGGGCAAATCCACCATAGAGAAAACGAACTGATAATGATTGGCCTCTATCTTCGACAAGTCCAGTACATCGTTCACCAATTGTAGCAGCAACTCATTATTGGTCTCGATGATCCCGGCAAAGTTTTTCTTCTCCTCCGGATCATCCGTTTCTAGGATCAACTGCGAGAATCCCACGATCGCGTTTAGCGGAGTACGTATCTCATGACTCATATTAGCGAGGAACGCCGATTTCATCTGGCTGGACTCTTCCGCCAATCTCATGCGCATCTGGCTCTCGGCCAGCTTTTGCCGCTGCGACACGAACTGCGTCATATCTTGGGCGTAACAAAACACCTTGGTCAAGCTAAACGGTACCACCTTTATATCCGTATAATACGTATTCCCCTTATAAACAATCTGAAAATTAAAATCTTGTACCTCTTTCGTAACAAAAGCCCGCTCCAAGTATAAAGCCAAGCTCTCCATTCCGGCCTTATACTCTTCGTGAAACTGGCCAAACTCATGAATAGACTTGCCCACTATCTCGTCTTCCCGAAAACAGATCAGCACATTGGACTGCGGATTGATCAATTCCTTAAGCACCAAGTCACGATCAAAGATCGCCACCATGCACGACATAGATTCCAGCAGCGCATGCTGCCTCTTGTTTTGCCGATGATACTTATATCTCGACCACTGCGCCATCAACGTTACGATCAGCAAGAACAAGAAAAGAAGCGCCACGATAATGGTCTGGTACTTGTATTGCTCCCAAAAGGTTTGCTCCTTATTATTCAAGTACACATTGTCCGGAAGATTATCCTCATCCAGCCCCAAACGGCAAAAAACGGGATAATTGACCCTAGGTATCACCAACGCCCCGGAAGCTGAGAAAGTATGTACCACCTGGTCATCCCCCTGCAGCACGGATTCCGCCAACAAGGCTAGCTCCCGTCCTATTCCTTGTCCGGTCGCATATACGCCTCCTATAAAATTCATGGTTTGCACCCCCTTGCTCTTGGTCTGAAAGAACGCTTTATCCGTATATCGGGCAAATCCCTTATGAAGCAGATTCGAGACTGGCACATTTCGGTCTTTATCCAAGTACCAAGTATAAATAACCAGGGCATACGTGTCATCCATCCGGGCTATCGTATCCAGCAATTGACTCGTCGTAAGCTCCTTCCCGGACAAATACACGAAATCTATGCCATACTCGCGACACACGTCATCAGCCAATTCCCGCAAATAAGGTATCTGGTATATATCATCATTACATAAGGCCAGATGCCTTACATGGGGCATGATTTGTTTGATCAGTTGTATCGTAGCCCGCATATTATCCTTTTGGTAATATCCATATACCTTATATCCGCCGAACGTGTCCTTCGTTCTTATCAATCGCTCTTGCGGAACTATTTCATTTTCGCCGTTGTTTTCATAATCGATCGTAAAATAAGTGACATCTCCCAGAATCACCGGGATATGCGCCCAAGCCCGGGCACATTCCCGATAGGCAGCCCAAGCCTCATTACCCAGTATCACGACTAGCTCCGGCCTAATCTTGCTATCCTTCAGCAAGGAGCGCATCCGGCATTTCCATTCCGGATACATCCCACTCTCGCTATTGAGATATTGAACGATAGGCCGCACATTCCCCTTCGCGCAGATCCGTTCCGTGAAAGCAGGTAGCGTATAACTACTATTTTCTGTAGAAGGGGAAAAAGAACTGATTATCAGAATATCCTTTTTAACTTCCCTTTCGTTCGCGGACAGATTTGCACCTAGAAATAACAATAGCGTGAATATCAAACCCAATATGATTTCTCTCATCCCGATTAGTCTTTCGTTTTCATGGATATCACAAAAATAGCTAAATATCTATACCCTGCAAAAGATTTGATCATTTTTGCGAGTAAAATCGTTAATGTACAACATCCTATGAAGACAAGACATGAGCTATCGCCGCCGCAGAACCTCCCCGAAGTCTCTTTTTATCATAAAGCCGAGAAAGACCAACAACAGAATCGTACGATACCCCAGCCGGAGCCATTCGGACTGTATCGTCAGTGCCATGCCCGCCACGTATAACACCGCCGCCACTACGAAATAAATCAAGGCCGATCTCAAATCGTACTCGATCGGGAATTTCTTTTGCCCCACTAAATAGGATACAAGCATCATCAATAAATTGCAAAAGAACGATGCCCACGCGCAAGCCATATAACCCTGCGAGGGACCGAACAGCAAGATAATGGATACCGTGGCCACACATCCGATCGTGGAGAAATAAGCGCCCCACCGGGTCTGGTCGATCAGCTTATACCATAAAGAGAGGTTGAAATAAATACCGAAGAACAACTCGCCCAGCATCACGATCGGCACTACCCGTAATCCGGGATAATAGGCCGGCCCGACAAAGTGCTTCAAGATATCGATATAGAACATAACCCCGAGGAAGATAAACAAAGCGAATATGATGAAATATTTCATCGCTTCCGAGTAGGCTTTCTTATTATCATCGCTCTTGTTCTTGGCGAAAATAAACGGCTCATAGGCATACCGGAAGGCCTGCGTGAACATCACCATCACCACGGCTATCTTGAAGCATGCGCCGTAGATACCCAATTGCTCATTCGCGTACTCCTTATCATCAAACAAGAATGGAAACAAGATCTTATCCGCCGTCTGGTTAAAGATACCGGCAATACCTAGAATCAGGATCGGGAAGGAATAACGCAAGATTTGTCTCAAGACCGTCCCGTCTACTTTTGCCCGTAGGCCCGGCAAGATATCCGGGATCAAAAGCAATAAGGTAACCAGTGTAGTAAACACGTTCGCCACGAATACATAGCCTACCCCATAATCCGGACGATAGAACCAGCTTATCGCTTCCGGATAGTGGGTATGCAACCACGGGCAAGTGATCAAGAAGAAAATATTCAAGAAAATATTCAAGAAGATACTCAGCAACCGAATCCCGGCGAAACGCCATGCTTTCCCCTTATACCGAAGATAAGCGAACGGAATACAACAAAAAGCGTCTACCGCCACGATACCCGCCATCATCCCGATATACTCCGGATGATCGCCATATCCCAAGCCGCCACTAATAGATGGCAATAAGGCGAAAACCACTACGCTAAACAGCGCCGAGCTTCCCAGCAAACAATACAGCACGGAGGCATATACGCGCATCGGCTCTTCCTCCTCTTTCTTATTGATGAAACGGAAGAACCCCGTCTCCATGCCATAAGTAAGCAAGACCAACAACAGGGCTGTCCACCCATATAAATTCGTCACGATCCCATAATCCCCTGTCCCGGCCAACACACGCGTGTACATCGGTACCAACATCCAATTCAGGAAACGCCCCACTATACTACTCAATCCATAAACAGCCGTCTCTTTAGCGAGCCGCTTCATTCCTCCTGCCATATCGTATCTGTCTAATCAAATAATAAACCTTGTTCCCCCACCCGACTACGTCCTAGATGGGTATAAGCTAAATCGGTGACCTCACGGCCACGGGGCGTGCGTTTGATAAAGCCCTCCTTGATCAAGAATGGCTCGTACACCTCTTCTATCGTTCCGGGATCCTCGCCCAAAGCGGTGGCGATCGTCGTTAATCCGACCGGGCCTCCTTGGAATTTATCGATGATCGTCGTCAGCAACTTATTATCGACTTGGTCTAAGCCATACCGGTCTATATTCAACGCCTCCAGCGAGAAACAAGCGATCGCCTTATCGATATCCCCATTCCCCTTCACTTGAGCGAAATCACGCACACGGCGCAATAAGGCGTTGGCGATACGAGGCGTACCCCGGCTACGGGAAGCGATCTCCCGAGCGGCGTTCAACTCACATTTCACATTCAATATATTGGCACTACGGAGCACGATCTTCGTCAGTGTCTCCATATCATAATACTCCAAGTGCATATTGATACCGAAACGGGCACGCAGCGGACTGGTCAGCAAACCGCTACGGGTCGTAGCTCCGATCAATGTAAACGGAGCCAGGTCGATCTGTATCGAGCGTGCGCTCGGTCCCTTATCGATCATGATATCGATCCGGTAATCCTCCATGGCGGAATACAGGTATTCCTCCACGATCGGACTCAACCGGTGAATCTCATCGATAAAAAGCACGTCGTTCTTCTCCAGCGAGGTCAATACCCCGGCCAGATCTCCCGGCTTATCCAGCACCGGCCCCGACGTGACCTTGAAACCAACCCCCAACTCGTTCGCTATAATATTCGACAACGTAGTCTTTCCCAATCCGGGAGGTCCATGCAAAAGCACATGATCCAGCGCCTCCTTACGCATGCGGGCAGCCATGACAAACACCTTCAGGTTCTCCACCACCTTCGCCTGTCCGCTAAAGTCACGCAGCGAAAGCGGCCGGAGCACGTTCTCGTACTCTCGCTCGTTTTCCGGCATCCGGGCATCCCTTATATCAAAATCATCTTCCATATTCACGTTCATTGACTTGCAAAGATAACCATCACGAACCGATTTTATCCAATCCTCGTTGAACAAAAATCATTTTATAGCCGGCTTAACCAAATAGACATAAACCTATCGTATATGATATAACCATCTGGTTGTTTTAATATGAACTCTTTATCCATTAATATTTTCAAAGAAGTGTTCACGCTACTTACCGCTTTCAAATCGTATTTTTTGATGAAGACGGAAGCATTAACCTCTCGAACGATCCCTTCTTTGGCTATCGCTTTTAGCAACTGGATTTGATTGAATGTCAATAATTGGAAATAAGTTTGGAAGGTATATTCCTCCTCCTGCAGGATCTCCATCAGAAGAGAATCGAGAAGCTCCATGGAAAGCGTTTTTCCAGGTAACGCAAAGAGTCGGTTCAAAAAATATTGCACATACCAAGTATGTCCATCTACCCATGTGTAAATCTTATCAAATATTTCATCCGGAAGCACCTTTCCCTCTTTCTCAAAGAAAGAACGGGCAAAGGAGAAGTACATCTCCTCACTTATCTTGTCTAAAAATAATTTTTGAGTAGATTGGTAAAAAGGCCGCTTGATTGAGAAGAATATATATTCCATCAAGTGCTTCTTACTTCCCGAAAAAATAAAATGGACATTCGGTAAAAATTGAATGTAAGAACGTAATAAACCTTCTACCCCTTTCTCTGGATATTCCATGATTTGTTGAAACTCATCGATTGCCAGATAACATTCCTTCCCTGACTGGCGTAAGTAATCAAAAATTTCCTTTAATGTCTCCTCCTCTTTTGAAGGGACGATATCCAAGGAAATAGACGGGATGCCTGATAATTCGTCCATCGTTATCACGGGACGGCAACTCTTAAAAAAAGAGAGCAAGGTTTTAAGTGTGGATTGCGAGAAAGTATCCAGTTTTCCTAAGATCTCTCTTCCCAACAAAGCGACAAACTCACGTAGACTTTGAGTAGAGAAAATATCCAAGTAGAAACACTTCGCGTTAATCTCCTTTTCTTGTACTATATAAAAGACATTCTTGATCAAACCAGTCTTCCCCATACGACGAGGACTTACCAACGTGATATTTCTCCCGTTATGAAGAGCGGATAAAATCACCTCTGTTTCTTTCTCCCGATCACAAAAATATTCCGGACCTTGGTAACCAACTATTAAAAAAGGATTATTCATATTCAGCATCTTATATACGTTACGCAATTCACGTAACGCAAATTACGTAATAAAAAACGAAGATAACAAGAAATCAGAGAAGATATACTTCGATGCCACTTGAAGTATATCTTCTCTGAAAAAAGGTGTCTCAAGTGAATAACTAGAGACAAAGGCTGATAACACAAAAAGATGCTTTAAAAAACAAACGTCTGAACCTTAACGCTCTTCATCATAAACGGCAAACTCCGTTATGGAAGGAGATACGGAAGAGCGGACTATTTCAATCTTTATTTTCTCTCCCCAAGTCCGGTCGAAGCGATGTATCTTCACACTCCCTTTTTGAGCTTGCTGCGGTATCGGAATCCATTCGCCTGCTTTTTCGTAAAACAAGGTATAAGTATCGAATGAGTTTTTCAGATCCGTAATGACGATCGTATTGAAGGCATGCGTCCGCTTTAAATCGACTACATACCACGGCTTCTCGACTTGTTCGTTTGATGTCCAACTGGTTGTAAAATCATCATCATTGGCAAAATCCATGATCCACATATCATGGCTCCAGCTTGAATAGCAAGTCTGGAACTTTGACAAATTACGAGCGATCAACGGGGCATCGTATGGAGGCAAAAAAGGAACCTGAACGGCCTTGTCATCCCACAATTTGCCGATCTGCCGCAAAGCCGTTAATGTATTGTCGTCGATCAAGCCTTCTCGATTGGGAGAAACATTCAGGATGAAATTGCAATCGATCCGGTTCATCGGGTTAATATTCTCGTCGACAATCAGGCTCGGCGACTTTACCGGAGAAGTCGGGAATGACTCCTTCCAGAACCAACTCGAGTTAATCGGCAGACAAGACAGAGCCGGAAGTTTATTTGTCTCTTTCGAAATATGCTGTCCCGCATTTTGTTCATAAGACTTTATATCCGTGTAAAACAAGGCTTCCGTCGGATATTTGGCGGCATTCAAATCCATCACCAGGCAATTGGGCTGCAAGCTCTTTATCAAACGATACATTTCGGCAAAAGGTACCTCGTCATACGAAATCCGCGACCAAGGAGCATCCCAACCGTCAATAATGACCGCCGTGATCTCGCCGTAATTTGTAAATAGCTCCGTCAATTGCGTCTTGATCATCTGAACATCGGCCTCGGTAATACATCCCGGACGAATACCATGGTGCATATCCAAGATGGAATAGTAAAGAAACACCTTTAAACCGGCCTTATGAAAAGCATCGACATATTCACGTACGACATCCCGATGAAGAGGCGCCTTTACGGCATTGTAGTCCGTCGTCTTTGTATCCCATAGGCAAAAACCATTATGATGCTTCGTCGTCAGGCATCCGTAACGCATTTTAGCCGATTTCGCAGCTTGTGCCCATTGGTTACAATCCAATCGGGTCGGATTGAACAGGGAGAGAGGCGCATCAGGATCCGCCCAATCTTCTTCCATGTATGTCCCCATATTAAAATGGATAAACATACCGAACTTCAGGTCTACAAACTGCTGTTGAAGCTCTCGCAAAGGAAGAGTCGCCTTTTTTTCATTTGTTTCCGCATTGCCCAGCAGACAAAAAGGAAGCAACAGAATCGATAACAATAACTGTCTCATATTTTAATACTCATTTCTAATTTTGTCTTCTACTCCATAATTGGTCCGGATAGATTAATAATCCGGATTCTGATGCAAATTCTTATTATTAGTCATTTCACTTGTCGGGATCGGGAAATAAAGTTCCTTAGCGCTCAACGAAGGACCGTATGTGAACTTATGGCCGACATAATTATCAACCTCCCTGTCGTCAAGTCATAACAAGTGCAAAATAGGGAAAAATCTCAGAATAATCAAAATAAATGACGATGGGATCGCGTTCATAAAGTTATAAACCCTATTAGATAAAGGCATTATTGTTGAAAATTTACTTCTAAAAAAACGGTTCCTCTCTCATGTTTTTCGTATCTTTGTCCATAAGTCGCATAAAATACAGCACGATATGAACCAGACAATTTATCCCATCGGCATACAGAACTTCGAGAGCCTTCGCAAAGACGGTTATCTTTACATCGACAAGACCGCCTTGATTCACCAAATGGCAACTACCGGACGATATTATTTCCTCAGCCGCCCC
>JAQVCX010000141.1 GCA_028689545.1 Parabacteroides sp. | reverse complement strand
GAGCAAGATATATACTGCGCGTGGTCCGATTGTATAGTCCTCCTTTGTCGGAAAGCACATTTTCACGCATCCATGTCGTTGCACTGCCGCAGACAATCAGTTTTAATCGGTTATTCGCTGCTCCCCACGAGTTCCAAAAATATTCGAATGCCTTTACAAAACGGCTTTTCTGTGTATCCATCCACGGAAGTTCATCAAGGAACACTACAATAGGCTTATCGCCGCCTAATGATTCGAGATATTCACGCAACCGGGCAAAAGCATCGAACCAATCTTTGGCTACTTTCCATTTGCGCCCGGAATAGTACTCCAACTGCCGGTTAAACTCTCCGAGCTGTTCCTTCTTAGTCCCTTGATAAATACCTGTGGAATAGAAACTAAATGCATCATTAAAATACTGACGCACCAAAAAAGTCTTACCAACTCGACGCCGACCATAAATAGCTATCAGTTCTGAAGATTCCGAATCTATACGCTGGCGAAGTATCTCTTGTTCATTTTCTCTGCCTATAACTTTCTCTGCCATATTGCAATGCTGTTCATTTGAATGCAAAGATATATAAATAATTCGATTCCTTATCGGTAAGTTGTAATATTTTCTACTTACCGATAAAAAATATAATAAATAAATATTGTTGAATCCATAAGCATTTACAGATTGAATTGTAAACTGATAAATCCCATTCCTGTTGATTTTGAAGTTAAACATTGTCTGTATTCTGCTGACTCTCGGCATGAATATCGGGTATCCAAAGGGACACCCTTTGGCTCATTGGGGCCTTTTTAGCAAAGGAGCGTAGCGGTTGCGTGAAGAAAACGCCCTAATGAGCTATGGCATTTCCCCTCTGAAATGCTTCTGCCAACCGCTAAGGTTTGAAACCTTTCCTAATCTTCGCCCCTGCGGAATAAACCTGTCTTGTATCATTAAAGTTATCTGAGTGTGTTTGCACGGTCTTGTCTGTTGGCAGTGCTGCCTTTCTCCGACACAGGTATTCGTTCAAATCCTTGCAGTCGGGATAGCGTTCAGATGCGTTTCTCACCTTCTCCGAAAACTCTGCTTTTGCTTTTGGTATGTTCATTGTGTAATTTACTACGGGGTTGATGATGGGTGAAAAACTGTCGAATTGATGAATGACACATATATTATACTGTATTCCAGATATATACGCGTTCAACAAAGGCTCAATAAATATTTCGACAGATTGCCGACGAAAAGAGAAATGATGTCTGTGCTTGTTTTCTCTTTTCGTGAGCACATTCTCTCCAATATGGTATTGCGTACCTGTTCTGCTTCGTAGGTCTTCAGTCGGAAAGCGAGGAAAACAATCATCGCAAGACTGTAAACATCGGCATTGTAACCGTTCTCCAATCAGATATACTTCTGTTCACTGTATTCTTTTAGTGTACCGCTTCTGTATATGCTCTTGATAGCTGCTCGGAGTGTCGGTGCAATCACTCCGAACAAACCGACCAGTTCCATTTTACTCATCCAAATCATTGCAATGTCTGACGGTATGGCAACCGTGCCATACTCATCTATGGTTATTATGTTTCTTTCCATTGTAATAGGCATTATCAGATAGCGAAACGGTCGCCAATCTTGGTTTGAAAAGCCGAAAGGTCGTTTTCAAGTTTGGTACTCGTAACCTTCACATAAATCTGAGTTGTGGTTATGTTGGTATGACCGAGAATCTTGCTCACACTCTCGATAGGCATACCGTAGTTTAAGGCTAAAACGGCGAACGAATGCCGACTTTGATGGAATGACAAGTTTTTTTCAATGCCGCATTTCTTGGCTACAGCCTTGATTCTTTTGTTTATCATGCTGTGCGAGCCGATATTGAAAAGATGGTTGTCAGTTCTTAACTGCTCATATCTTTTGATTATTTTCATAGGTGCATCAAGAAGCATAATCTGAAACGGTACGTTGGTCTTTTGTCTTTTCGATATTATCCAGTTCGTACCGTTCATTTCAACGAGGTTGTCCGTTGTAAGGTTCTTGATGCATATAAACGAGATGCCCGTCCAACAACCGAAGATGAACAGGTCTCTTGCAAATGCAAAGTTCGGATTGTCCAATTCGATTGCGGACATGGCTTTCATCTCGTCCTCTGTCAGAAATCCACGTTCCTTATGGTCGGGATTGACATAATATTGAGCAAATGGGTTTCTCTGTATCTTTCCGCTGTAGTGGGCAGAGGTTACGATATGCTTCAAGGGTCTGGAGTATATCCATACGGTGGACTGTGCAAGTCCTGCATCATTTCTCAGATACAGGCAGTAGTCTCGGATGAAGTCCTCGGTATGCTCGTTCATGGATATATACGACCGCTTGTACTGCTTCTTTATGAAGTCTGCAACATATCTTCTTACGATGATGTATTTCTGATAGGTGCGCTGTGCACGGTCTTTGCCTACTCTTTTGGCAAAAGCTTCGTTCTCCTTGTCAAAGGCTCTTAGCAGTGTCTCGTATTCCGTGCCGATACCTTGATAGGCATTACGTACCATTTCGGCTGTCACGAAAGCTTCTCGGTCTGAAATACGCTGATAGTGCTTCGCTATCTGCGCCTTGATATTCTCAAGGGCAAAGTTTACAGCCACTGCCTCTTTGCTCTTCCCTTTTGCCTTGTTAGCCTTGGCATCCCAAATATCCTTTGAGATAGTTTGTTTACAACTGAATTGTGCGATAGTCCCATTGATTGTAACTCGTCCCATGATGGGGACAATACCGTTTTTCTCCTTGCTTCCATTTACATAGAAGACTGTCTTAAATGTACTTCTCATAATCCTAATTTTTTGAGTGCGAAATTAAAGTGTGAGAGTTATTTGACAGGAATGCAAACCTACGCAACACGCAGAAAACAAATCAGTTGATGTTAAAAGTACATCTTGTGTCGGGTAATGGTTTGAAAGCGCATCTACTTCTTAGCTTTTCCCAACCGATGTCTTTTCCATCTGTGCCACTTAAAGCCAACCACAACCTAACTACTCTGACTGTCAGTAAGAAGTCTGCATTTGTCCCATAATTGATATGCTAATTCTAATTCAGGAAACTGGTTGAATAAGATTTCAGCTCTGGCTCTTTGCTGTATATTCCATTTGGTTTTGTGTTTCAATACTATATGTTTGCTTCTAGCCAATATCTGTGGCATTGTCTCACCATTATCCATACGTACAGGAACCCACTCGCCAATCTTTTCCCGTTCAGCTTTAGTTTTGGCTTGCTTGCGTTTATTACGGTGCTCTTTTATAGCCTTGTTCTCTTGGTTAAGAACCTGCCATCTGCGGCGTATGCGGAGCTGATCGACAGCTTCTGACATAAGTTGTTGAACATGAAACCTATCATTAATAAGCATTGCATGTGGAAAGGCTTTTCTTGCGATAAGCATCATAGCAGAAGATAGGTCTGTTGTTATTGTCTTTACTTTTATTCGTTTGGCATGTGGAAGTTGTTTGAATATAGAGATGACCGTATCAGAAGCAACACCTTTTACCATAGCAACAATCGCGCCTTTGCGACCATGGGCGGCCTTATTGGTTAGTATCGTATATACATCTCCATTGCTAAGACAAGTCTCATCAAGACTTAAGTCATCTCCTGAATTCTCGGGAAATAGCAAATACTCTTCTGCGTGAGACTCTTGATCCCAGTCACGGTAATCACTGATTGTCTCCTTATACTGCTTACGCAATGTCTGCCCATTAAGTCCGTAGCGTGTCGCTAAAGTAGAGATGCTGATAGGAGTATTTTCAATCTCCCGCTTTTAAAAAAGCGACAAACTCGGCATTAAGCCTAGTCTTGTCGTAATCGGATAAGTCCCATTCGTAGCTGAAAACCTCGCCTGTTGATTTGTCAAGCCATTTACGCTTACAGACATGGAGATAGCATGCTCTTCCTCGGATTGGGAAATCCTGGATTATGCGATAATCCGTGAAACCATGGGATATGATATTAGGGTTAACTTCGTCTTCTTCTAACTTAACCTTCTTCTCATTTAGCCAGATGTCAAATCGGTTATCTGTCTTCTCATGTTTGACTATGTCAAAATTATCAATAAGGATATCGGGGAGGATATCTCGTAGTATGTTATCTGATGTCATGAGGCAAAGATAAATATTTTATTAGGAATATGAAAACAACCCGATTTATCCGCAGACCCGGATTTATCCGTTGATCCTGGATTCTGAAGTAGAAACGCTTTTATACTAAAAAATCCTTGTAAGCGTACTTACAAGGATTTCTGGATTTGTGCGGCTGAAGGGACTCGAACCCCCACGCCGTGAAGCATCAGATCCTAAGTCTGACGTGGCTACCAATTACACCACAGCCGCATTGGAATGCGTGTGCAAAGGTAATGCTTTTTTGTAAACCTGCAAATATTTGCGTTGTTTTTTAGCAAAACCTTATTTCTTTTCGCTCTCAGACAAGAGGTGGGTGATCGCCGCCTCGATAATCGTATCTTTCCCTTTGTCTATATCTTCTTGGTTCATAGATACTTCTTGCTCGGGGTCGATCCCGAATTCCGTCTGCTGTTTGTTTACGTCTAGCATGGGGGAGGCAGAGAAACGAACCCCCCATCCGTTGGGCAACTCAGAGTTGAAGGGGAAACCACTACCGCCTCCGGTACGATCTCCCATCGTCGTCACATAAGGCATCATGCGTACTTTCTGCACGAAATCGTTGGCGGCGCTATAGCAATGGCGGTTCGTTAAGACCGCGACAGGGCGCAACCAGCGAACGCGCTCCGAAGGTGAGAGATAAAGGGGATAAGGCTCGGAAAAGTCATCGTGCCCTTTGCCGGTCTTATGCTGGATATAGCCGGTTTGTATCTTTTCCTCCAAGAAACGGGAAGCGATGCGGTCGGCGTTTGATAACGTGCCCCCGCCATTGTCTCGGATATCGAAGATCAAGCCTTTGCAATCCTTGAATTGATAGAATATATGATCCAAACCGCTTTCGCCGGCCGAACTGGAGAAGCTACCGTAGTAAATATACCCGATCTGCCCGTCGCTCAAGGTCGTGTATTTAAGTCCTCCGGCGATCGAGTAGTCTCTTCCGAGGTAATTCTCTTGTATGTCCGAGTCGAAGTTGTCCGGATAATCCAGATACCAATCCCAATAGCGGGACATATTGAAGGTGGATGTCAAATTGGTATGCCCGTCTTTCAGCTCGTTCAGCATATCGCCTAATACGTCGAATAGGACGTATTGGTTCATCGTATCGCTTATCTGCGTCTTATAACGGTCGTGAACCTCGTTCCAATCAATATCCTTGTATTCGAAGAAGCAGTAATTCTCGTCCAATATTTTCCAAAGCGCCTCAAAGTTCTCTTGAGGGGAGGCCACGTATTCGTCCGATTTCTCGCATCCGGTAAATAGGAGCCCGAGGGATATACATATATATATAAGGTATCGTTTCATTCGCTTTCCTTGTTAATAATAAGTGCTTCTGAACCGCTGGGTATCCTTCAGGCGTTTCCCGCCGAAAGAGATAAATTCTTTCACGAGGCCGATCATAAAGGAGTGAGAGATTATATGAGACTGTATCCCATTGACATCCGTGCGGTAAGAGCTGTTTAGGTAACCTGCCCGTATCGTAAAGTTACAAACCGGGAAATCGACCGTGAAAAAGTTTTTCATGGCGAACTTATTGTGGAAGGAGTTGAATTGGACGACTCCCGATCCATTCCCCAGATTGAAGATCTCGTAATACGATTGCCCGTAATGGGGGGAGAATAAGACACCGGCGAAGGGGATCGTGAGCTGGTAGCGTAGCGTCATGGGATATTCCTTGACGCGTAACGTATAGATCGCCATGGCGGAGATGTTCAAATCGATATCCGCTTTGGCCGAGGCCGGGTTATTTCCGTTGCGGGTATTGTAAATAAATCCCCCCATGCCATGCACGGCACCGCCTGCCAGAAGCTTTAAATCCGGCAATACCGTGGGCAAGTGATAATGGTAGCCCAACGTATAATCGATAAAGCCCGCGAAATCCGTGGCGGTAGTGGCGGCGTTATTCGTGCTAGCCAGATCGACGCTTATGATTTGCTGCCGGGATACCCGATAGTTTGCCAGCCGTACCCTTTTCATCCGTTCATTCATGACCCGCAAGCCGGGGCCTGTATATTTCTTATCTTCCATGCTGGGAGATAAATAGGTGTCCATTAGGTTGTATTTCCCTATTCCTATCATGGTTCCGCTATTGATGGACCAAGGTACCTCTTCTCCGTCGGACTGGGCCTTGGCCGATGACACGAGAAACAACAGGAGCGAACCGATCAAACAGGTGATAGCTTTCATGGGTTATTTGTCAAATAATTTCATCTGTCCCGTAATCTCATCGATAATATCCGTGGTACTCTGCCCGTCGTCGGTGTCGCCCTCCTCCTCATCGCCTTCGGTATCGTTTGGCTCCGACGCGTTTTCGGAAGGAACGAAGCGATTCGGCTCCAGCTCATTGATGGTCTCAACCTCAAAGGTAGAGATTCGTTTTCCTTTGGCCTTGAAGCCTTTCACCGCGATAAACTCGTCGGCATCGAGGATGAGCGTCTCCCGGAAAGCGTCATGGCCTCCGAAGATCACCTCGATACGAGGATAGGCCTCATCCGTAAGCAGCATCAAGCGGTTCTTCGGATTCTCTCCCAGGAAATTTTGCTTTCGGGTGTTTACCTCCAGCAAGAATCGTTTGATATAATGATATTTCTGATCCGCGTCGTATAATACGGCGGTCCATATCTTGCTGGGCTGGTATTTCTCGATGACCATGATGTTGGACTCGTAGTGATTGCTAAGGTCAAAGTTCGTGG
>JAQVCX010000140.1 GCA_028689545.1 Parabacteroides sp. | reverse complement strand
GGTGGAATGATTGTGAAAACAGGGAATCGTTTCATCAGCATCACCATGTCTATACGTCAAGGATAAAATAGAACAGCAAAAAAAACAAAGGTTCTGGCACGGATAACACACAAACAAAACCTAATAAGAGTTTGTTATTTGTTATTTTTTACTACTTTTGCGCCATGAAAGGATACGCTACTTCCCAAGTAGCCTCACCCCACCTCTGGCATATAACTATATACATTCTCAAAACAAGACTTATTTACCATCGTCATTTTCTCCAAGGAGAAACTTCTTAAATAAATTTGGGTTGTCTTGATGGATTTATGGCCCAATAACTCGCTGATCATCTCAATGGGGACATTTTGTTCTTTCAATGTCATAGCAAAAGAATGACGGATCGTGTAAGAAGTCACATCCGAGGCTATTCCGGCTACCTCCTTCAACAGCTTCAAGTTCCGGTTAAACTGGGACAAGGCCGCATTATATTCGAGATATTCCTCATGGCCGTTCTTCGTCCCACTTAAAAAGGGGAATAAATAGCCGGAACCTCCCGCCCTCTCACCTGCCAGCTCCTTACACATAGCTTCCGACGTATCCAAGACCTCCAACCGCATCGAGGTTCCGGTCTTCTGGCGATTGTAATCCAATATGCCGTTCTTGATATTACCACTATTCAAATGAGCGAAATCGACGAACGACATTCCCCCATATTGAAACATCAAGCAAAGGGCCAGCTGTGTCTTCCTTAACTTCTCTCCTTTTACCGGAACAGTCATCAGGCGATTCAAATCCCTCGGAGGCAAGGATTTCTTTCGCTGGCTTTCCACACCCGTAAAAATCCCCTTGAATAAAGAAGGAATAAACTCCGCCTCGCCATTCTCCACCGCCTTGTTATAGATACAACGCAAACGGCGGATATACGTGGAGATCGTATTACGCATGCAACCGTTTTCCAACAAATAAGCCTCATACCGGCGAAGATTATCCTTATTTATATATGTATATGGGATACGCTCCGTCCCGCTATACCGTATAAAAGAGTTCATCGCATCCTGATAACTTTTCGCCGAGGAATACCGTCCTTCCCTTTTTAACAGACTTATATACTCTCGCATCCCTTTCACCAAATCTTTCTCATCCATATCTCTCTATTTTAAATTCCAACTGAAAACAAACATACGAAATTAGGCATCTTGACAAATTATATCTTTTGCGGCAAGTTGTTTTATTGACGAATAGCCACTATATTTGTACGTTGTTTTAAACAGAGTACAGACTAAATTAAAAAGTAAAGCATATGCACAATTGGTTTGAATGTAAGGTCTCTTACGAGAAAATGCTAGAAAATGGCATGCAGAAAAAAGTAACAGAACCTTACTTGGTAGACGCCCTGTCTTTTACGGAAGCGGAAGCTCGCATCATCGAGGAGATCCGCCCTTTCATTACGGGTGAATTCACGGTAACAGACATCAAACGAGCTCGTTTATCCGAATTATTCTTCAACGAGAATGGTGATCGGTTCTATAAGATCAAGGTTTATTTTATCACGTTGGACGAGAAGAGCGGAGCGGAAAAGAAAACCGCCGCACAGATGCTTGCCCAAGCCACTACACTGAAAGAGGCCATCGCCGTATTGGAAGACGGGATGAAGGGCACATTGGCGGATTACACCATCGCCTCGGTAACGGAAACGCAGCTGATGGACGTATTCCCATTCGACGCGAACAGTATCCCCGGCGAGAAGAAGAGCGGCGAGGAACTGATAGCGGAACAAAAACAACAAGCTGAACAAAGAGGATAAAAACATGAGTATCGCTCAAAACATAGTACAACTGAAAACGTCGCTCCCGCAAGGGGTGACGTTGGTTGCCGTATCTAAGTTTCACCCGGTAGAGGCTCTATGGGAGGCTTACAACGCCGGACAGCGGGTGTTTGGCGAAAGCAGGGCACAGGAACTGAGCGCCAAGCAAAAAGTACTACCTGAGGATATCGAATGGCATTTTATCGGCCCGTTACAAAGTAATAAGGTTAAAGAGATCGCTCCTTTTATTCATTTGATCCATAGCATAGACTCCTTGAAGCTTTTGGAAGAGGTGAATAAACAAGCGAAAAAATACGACCGCACGATCCGGGTATTATTAGAGATCCATGTGGCGCAAGAAGAATCCAAGCACGGACTCACTCCCGAGGAATGCAAGGAGTTGTTGCGTGACGAGTCCTTGGCCGAATTCCAGCATATTCGTATTTGCGGATTGATGGGCATGGCTACTAATACCGATGATACGGAGTTGATACGGGAGGAATTCCGTAAGATCCATGATTTATTTATCGAGCTGAAAGAGACGCTCTGTAAAGATAACATCGACTTCAAGGAGATATCCATGGGTATGAGCCAGGATTACCCGATCGCCATCCAAGAAGGAAGTACCTTAATACGGGTGGGTACCGGTATCTTTGGCGAACGGGAATATTAAAGTAATTATTAAATCTAAAATATAGGTAACATGATTGACATTAAAACCCAATACGCGGGGTTGACACTTCGCAATCCGATTATCGTCGGGAGCTCCGGACTCACCAATAAGGCGGAGCGTAACAGGGATTTTGAGAAAGCAGGCGCTGGAGCTATCGTATTGAAATCTCTTTTCGAAGAGCAAATCGAGATGCAGAGCGAGGCTTTGACGCAAGACTCCGATTACCCGGAAGCGGCGGATTATATCCGTGGTTACGTAAAAGCGAATCAAGTAAATGATTATCTGGAACTGATCAAGAAGAGCAAGGAATTATGTACGATCCCCATCATCGCCAGCATCAATTGCTATAAGGCGGACGCTTGGATCGATTTCGCCCACCAAATCGAGCTAGCGGGAGCGGACGCTCTGGAATTGAACGTGTTCTTCATGGAAACCGAACTGACCGAAGATTTTGAGAGTATCCGGGATACGTATGTCAGTATCATCCGCAAGGTAAAAGAGACCGTATCGATTCCGGTTATCATGAAGATCGGAAAGAATTACAGTAATATTCCTTCGCTGGTTCATTTGCTGAAAGTAAACGGGGCTGACGGTGTCGTGCTATTCAACCGATTCTATCAGCCGGATATCGATATCAATAATATGCAAATCGTTTCGGGTAATGTATTTAGCAATCATTCCGATTTGAGCGACACGATTCGCTGGACAGCTATCGTAGCCGGAAAGATCCCGGGAATCAGTATTGCTTCCTCTACCGGTGTGCACGATTGGGAAGATGTCATTAAATGTTTATTGGCCGGCGCTTCCGCCATACAGATGTGTAGCGCAGTCTATACACACGGGGCGGAAATCATCCCCCAAGTATTGACTTGCGTGGAAGAGTGGATGCATCAGGCGCATTACCAATCGCTCTCCCAATTCCAAGGTAAATTAAATTACGCCAATATACCGAACCCAACGATGTATGAGCGTTCACAATTCATGAAATATTTCTCCAACAGAGACTAAAAGAACAAATCCTTAGTAGTAGAGACGGGGCGTGCCCCGTCTCATCACCGTCTGAATAGTATCATTAAGTTGCCATTTAGCTGGGATGAGACGGGGCACGCCCCGTCTCTACTATTAGGTAAACAGAAATAGACTCGTAAATTATTTTCCATTAGAAAGTATTCTTATTGAAAAATAGTTATATCTTTGCGCCATCAAACAAGTTATAAAGGAATATGGAACCAATTTGCGCTATAAAGGATATCTATAAAATACTGTACCAGTTCGAGAAAAATTTCTCGGAAATACATGCTATCACCATCAACGAAGCCATGCTGCT
Organism: Parabacteroides sp.; assembly: GCA_028689545.1. Classification (GTDB taxonomy): domain Bacteria; phylum Bacteroidota; class Bacteroidia; order Bacteroidales; family Tannerellaceae; genus Parabacteroides. The sequence goes on along the minus strand of JAQVCX010000140.1, from coordinate 3,114 downwards.
TTGTTGCTTAAAGGATAATGAGGCTAAGTCGGCGGGAACGATTTGCGATTATATCGGTCTTTCAAACTCCCGGGTCTCGAAGGTGATCACCTCTGTCGAGAACAAGGGATTTATCCGCAGAAACATCAATAAAGAGGATAAGCGGCAAATGTTTTTCTCGCTCACCCCGAAAGGAAAAGAGAAAATACAACAGATGATGCAGGCCGAGCTAAACATGGAGAGCCTATTCAATCAACTCAAAGAATATATACAAAAGGGATAAGTCCCTTTTTTTACCTATTTATTTTCTACTAGCAAATATGTATAATACAAATTAAATAAAAATAGATATGAAGTACTTGATTATTGGAGGTGTAGCCGGTGGAGCTACCGTGGCAGCCCGGCTGCGAAGAATGGACGAGAAAGCGGAAATTATCCTTTTCGAACGGGGGAAATATGTTTCTTACGCAAACTGTGGATTACCTTATTATATAGGGGACACGATCAACAACCGGAATAAATTATTCGTACAAACCGTGAAAGGTTTCACGGATCGATTCCGTATAGATATCCGCACGGAGCAGGAAGTGACCCGGCTCCTTCCCGAATCCAAGCAAGTGGAAGTCAAGCAACTCGGCACCGGAGAGACCTATACGGAGACTTACGATAAACTAGTGCTCTCCCCCGGAGCGGAACCTTTGCGTCCACGCATCGAAGGGATCGAGAGTGAAAAGATATTCACGCTACGTAACGTACCGGATACGGACACGATCAAGAATTACGTGAACACGGAAAAACCCCGTACCGCCGTTGTTGTAGGAGGTGGTTTCATCGGTTTGGAGATGGCAGAGAATTTGCATGAGCTGGGTATCCACGTCACCGTCGTGGAAATGGCAAACCAGGTGATGGCACCCCTCGACTATTCCATGGCTGCTATCGTGCATCAGCAATTGATCGGCAAGCAGGTAGGCTTGATGCTGGAAGATGGCGTGTCTCGTTTCGAGGAGACTTCCGAAGGCGTGACCGTTCATTTGAAAAGCGGGAAGCAACTCCCGGCGGATATGGTTTTACTGAGTATCGGTGTCCGTCCGGAAACCCGATTGGCCAAGGAAGCGGAACTTACAATCGGAACACTGGGCGGTATCGCTGTCAATGAATATATGCAGACCTCGAACCCAGATATTTATGCGTTGGGAGATGCCGTGGAAGTACGCCACCTCGTAACTGGCAAACCGGCCTTGATCCCATTGGCAGGTCCGGCGAATAAGCAAGGACGTATCGTAGCCGATAATATCGTATTCGGCAACAAGGAAACGTATGATGGGACAATGGGAACTTCTATCGCCAAGGTATTCGACTTGACGGTCGCCACGGCGGGAGCTAACGCTAAGCTGTTGAAACGGGAAGGAATCGCTTATCAATCTTCCTATACGCATGGAGCCTCGCATGCGGGGTATTACCCAGGAGCCGTGCCTTTATCAATCAAGATATTGTTCGCTCCGGAAGACGGACGACTGCTAGGGGCGCAAGTCGTAGGTTTCGGTGGTGTTGACAAACGGATCGAAATGTTGGCGCAAGTGATCCAGCGGAAAGGTACGGTCTACGACCTGACTGAGTTGGAACATGCGTACGCTCCTCCTTATTCGGCCGCTAAAGATCCTGTAAATATGGCCGGGTTCGTAGCGGAGAACCTGCTTACGGGAAAAGCGAAAGCGATCCAATGGAGAGAGGTCGAGAAGTTGTCGCCAGATACCGTACGTATCGATGTCCGTACCCGCGATGAGTACCGCTTGGGCACAATCCCTGGTTTCATCAATATCCCGGTTGATGAGTTAAGAGAACATTTGGCGGAACTGCCCAAGGAGAAACCGATCGTAGTGACTTGCGCCGTTGGATTGAGAGGTTATTTGGCGTATCGCATCCTGACTCAAAATGGCTTCACGAATGTTCGAAACCTATCCGGTGGTTATAAGACTTGGAGTGTAGCTACAGCAATGATCAAGAATGAGCCGGCCTGCGCACCTTGTCCATCCGAAACCGCTTGCGATAAGGCATCCGGCAAAAGTAGCTCCCCTGAATCTACTCTGGCAGCAACGAAGATTAAGGTAGACGCTTGTGGATTAATGTGTCCGGGACCGATCATGCAGTTGAAAAAGAACTATGAGAACTTGCGGGAAAACGAGTCTTTGGAAATCATCGCAACGGATCAGGCTTTCGGGAAAGATGTCTCTTCATGGTGCAAGATAACCGGGGCTGAGTTAGTCTCTCTGGAGAACAAGGGAGGTACGATCGCCGCCACGGTACGCAAAAAAAAAGCAGAATGCAAGATAGCGAGAGGTGGCAATAGCGCCGACAATAAGACATTGATCGTCTTCAGCGATGATCTCGATAAGGCATTGGCCTCATTCGTCATAGCGAACGGGGCGGCTTCCACCGGGAAAAAGGTGACCATGTTCTTTACCTTCTGGGGGCTTAACGTGATTAAGAAACGGGAAAAGCCTGCCGTATCAAAAGATCTCTGCGGTAAGATGTTCGGCTGGATGCTTCCGGCAAATAGCGAAAAACTGAAACTATCTAAAATGAATATGGGTGGAGCCGGCAGTTGGATGATGCGCCTTATCATGAGAAAGAAGCGGATCGACAGCTTGGAAAGCCTTATGGCACAAGCCGTAGAAAATGGTATCGAGATGATCGCCTGCACAATGAGCATGGACGTGATGGGTGTCAAAAAAGAAGAACTAATGGATAACGTTGTCCTAGGAGGCGTAGCCACCTATCTGGAACGTGCGGAAGACGCCAACGTAAACTTATTCATCTAAAAAATGTGCCAATGTGCTCTTCATTAAATTACTATATATTTAGCGAAAAGTCACATTGGCACATTTGCATATTATCTTCATCGTTGTTAAATATCGGCCTTTTGGATTATTTTCCCCTCTGTAGTACACCCAGACCGTATGTCTTTGTATTCTCAAAGCATGCAGGCTCGTACCCAATAATAAAACTCATCGGGGTCTGCGGATAAATCCGGTTGTTTTCATATTCCTAATAAAATATTTATCTTTGCCTCATGACATCAGATAACATACTACGAGATATCCTCCCCGATATCCTTATTGATAATTTTGACATAGT
>JAQVCX010000139.1 GCA_028689545.1 Parabacteroides sp. | reverse complement strand
GTCAAATCGGTTATCTGTCTTCTCATGTTTGACTATGTCAAAATTATCAATAAGGATATCGGGGAGGATATCTCGTAGTATGTTATCTGATGTCATGAGGCAAAGATAAATATTTTATTAGGAATATCAAAACAACCGGATTTATCCGCAGACCCAAGGTAGGGGTATAAAAAAAAGCGGAGATAGCGTAGATTCACATCTTCACTATCCCCTAACCAAAACCTTAACTATAAAAAAAAAGTTGCGGAGGCAAGACTCGAACTTACGACCTTTGGGTTATGAGCCCAACGAGCTACCACTGCTCCACTCCGCGATATAGTCGCTATCATTCCTGATTGCGATTGCAAAGGTATGCAACTTTTCTTATAAAACAAATTTATTGCAAGTTTTTTTTAATATACTTGGTAGATACGATCTTTTTTAAGTACTTTGCGCACAGTTTTAATCAAAATGTGCAATACAATGCCGATGACAGTTTCTAAAACACGTGACATGTTGGTGGATGTGGCCAGACAATTGTTTGCCCGCGTGGGGGTTGATAACACGACGATGAACGATATTGCACAGGCATCTCGTAAGGGGAGACGTACGCTTTATACGTACTTCAAAAGCAAGAACGAGATCTATTTGGCGGTAGTGGAGTCGGAGCTGGACCAGCTTCATAAGATGCTGGTGGACGTGGCCAGCAAGGATCTGCCGGCGGACGAGAAGTTGCTGACGTTTATCTATAGCCGCTTGGACGCTATAAAGGCGTTGGTCTTTCGGAACGGTACGCTGCGGGCCACCTTCTTCCGCGATATATGGCGGGTGGAGAAGGTACGTAAGAGCTTCGACCTTCGGGAAGTGGAGATCATAAAGGGAATATTGGACGATGGCGTGAAGGAAGGCGTATTCAGCATGCCGGACACGGACATTACCGCCCTCGTGCTCCATCATGCCTTGAAAGGGCTGGAGGTACCCTATATCCGGGGGATCATGGGCGATAATATCAGCCAGCGGATTAAGCGTAGGGACAATGTGATGAATTTAATATTCAACGGAATAAAGATTAAGTAAATCAAAGACACTAAGGAATGTTTATTAATGCGACAGGGTTTTATGTGCCTGAAGAACGGGTAGATAACCAACATTTTCTTGAATTAAACGGGTTGACTAGTGAGTGGATTGAGCAACGGACGGGGATTCATACCCGCTCGAAAGCCAAAGAGGAGGAGAATATCAATACCATGAGCCTAGAGGCCGTGAAAGATGCACTTCCCCGATTGCCTTACGATATCACGGAGGTAGACTTGATCGTCTCCGCCTCGTATTCGCCTTATGATACGGTTGCGACAGCCGCACATACGGTTCAACATGAGTATACTATCGCTGACGCGAAAGCTTTATATCTGTCCTCGGCTTGTTCTTCTTTCTTGAACGCCTTGGAGGTTGTGGAGGGATATTTCGCCATGGGGAAGGCTACCAAGGCTTTGGTGCTTTCCGCTGATAAGAACTCCGCTTATTATAACGAGACCGACCCGAAGGCGGGCCATTTATGGGGCGATGCCGCCGCCGCTTTCTTTATCTCGAAGGAGCGGATCGGTGAGCGGGAAGCTGAGATCGTAGAGGTCTACACGCAGGGTCTCGGCCATTTGTCGAAAGCCATGAACGCGGTTCACTTGCGCCCGGGCGACGGGGGAATCTCCATGCCCGAAGGTCGTGACGTATTCATCCAGGCTTGCACGTATATGCCGAAAAACGTCCTTCACTTATTGGAGAAGAACGGCTATACGCTGGATAATCTTACTTATTTCATCGGTCATCAGGCGAATATGCGTATCATGGCGAATATCGCCAAGCAACTGAGCCTGCCGGACGATAAGTTCTTGCATAATATCGAGGAGCTGGGAAATACGGGTTCCGTAAGCTCGGCCTTGGTCTATGCGCAAAATGATAAGATATTCAAGAAGGACGACTTGATCGCCATCACGGTATTTGGTGGTGGCTATTCAACGGGTGCTTGCTTGATTAAACATTATTAATCGAGTTGACAGTTGATAGTGGACAGTGGACAGTTGGCGTGAACGCGAAGCAACTGTCCATTGTCAATTGTCAACTGTCCACTAAAAAACAGGTAATATGAAATTATTAGAAGGTAAAGTGGCTATCATAACAGGTGCCGCTCGTGGTATTGGTAAGGCTATCGCCTTGAAGTTCGCCGCTGAAGGCGCTAACATCGCTTTCACGGATTTGACGATTGATGAGAATGGCTTGGCTACACAGGCCGAGCTGGAGGCATTGGGCGTAAAGGCTAAAGGATACGCCTCCAACGCCGCTAACTTTGAGGATACGCATAACGTGGTGGCCGAGATCGCGAAGGACTTCGGCCGTATCGATATCTTGGTGAACAACGCCGGTATCACGAAAGATGGCTTGATGATGCGTATGAGCGAGGGACAATGGGACGCCGTGTTGAACGTGAACCTGAAGTCCGCTTTCAACTTCATCCACGCTTGTACCCCGGTCATGATGAAGCAGCGTGCGGGTAGCATTATCAATATGTCTTCCGTGGTAGGTGTTCATGGCAACGCCGGACAAGCGAACTACTCCGCTTCCAAGGCCGGTATGATCGGCTTGGCTAAGTCCGTAGCTCAGGAGCTGGGCTCTCGTGGCATCCGCGCGAACGCTATCGCCCCGGGATTCATCATCACGGACATGACCGCTCAGTTGTCTGAGGAGGTACGTGCCGAGTGGTGCAAGAAGATTCCTTTGCGCCGTGGCGGTACGGTCGAGGATGTGGCTAATATCGCTACCTTCTTGGCTTCGGATATGTCTTCTTATGTATCCGGGCAGGTTATTCAGGTAGACGGCGGTATGAATATGTAATATGGAGGTCATTTACGAGGATAATCATGTTATAGCGGTAGATAAGACCTGCCGTGAGATCGTGCAAGGGGATAAGACGGGCGACAAGCCTCTCTCGGAGCTGCTGAAGACATGGCTGAAGGAGAAGTATTGCAAGCCCGGCAACGTCTTTGTCGGTGTCACGCACCGTCTGGACCGTCCGGTCAGCGGGGTCGTGATCTTCGCCAAGACAAGCAAGGCCCTTTCTCGCTTGAACGAGATGTTTCGTGCCGGCGAGGTGCGAAAGACCTACTGGGCGATCGTCAAGAACCGCCCTTCGCAAGATGAGGGTGAGTTGGTGGATTGGCTGGTGCGTAACGAGAAGCAAAACAAGAGTTACGCCTACGATACCGAGCGGCCGGATGCCAAGAAAGCCATCCTACGCTATAAATTGATCGCCCACTCGGATAATTATTATCTGCTGGAGATCGATTTGAAGACGGGGCGGCACCATCAGATCCGCTGCCAGTTGGCGAAGATAGGATGCCCTATCAAGGGCGATCTGAAATATGGCTTCGACCGCTCCAATAAGGATGGCGGCATCAGCTTGCACGCCCGTAGCGCCGAGTTTATCCACCCGGTCTCGAAAGAGAAGGTGCGAATTGTCGCTCCCGTGCCGGACGATAATCTGTGGAAAGCGCTATCCGCGGGCTTATAGGTTATAGCGTGTATATATGATTGATAACGGATCCCTTCGAATGAACAAGAAATTCATTCGTAAGGGATCTTTTTTGTTGGGGAGTGTGGTGGGGGATTTGATGTGTGGATTTCCCCGTCTTTCCGTAGATAAAATCTACAGTTCGGCGCTCATATTTACGATATAAATGTTAACCAAAGTGCCAGAGGAATTGTTATTAAGCAAAGTATAGTTAATTATCCTACCTTTTAGAGAAAGTGGAATGATTCTTTCGATGTTGATTGAACAAATGTGACACAAGTCGTAATTTATATAGGAAGAATGAGCAGGAAAGGATTGGCAAAAGTACAGGTTATCTTGATAGCCTTTGTAGTAGCGATGACGGGTTGCCGCCAGAAGGAAGAGCGGCGATTACCCATCGTGATCGTAGACAATCCCTCGAAAGAGGACGTGCAGATTTATGGCGAGTACGTGGGGCGTATCCGTGCCGCCAGTTTTGTAGAGGTGCATGCCCGTGTGGAGGGATTCTTGGAGAAAATGTTGTTTGAGGAAGGTAAGCGAGTGAAGCTGAATGAGCCCCTGTTTATGATTAATCCCGATAAATACCGTGCCCGGGTAGAGAAAGCGAAAGCCCAATTGAAGAAAAGCCAGGCGCAAGCGGCCAAGGCCCGGCGTGACGTGGAGCGCCTGAGGCCCCTGTACGAGCAGCACGCCGCCAGCCAGCTGGATTTGGATAACGCCACGGCCGCCCTGGAAGATGCCGAGGCGGATATCGCCATGAGCAAGGCGGATCTGGATCAGGCGGAGGTGGAGTTGAGCTATACGGTGGTGACCTCGCCGCTGTCTGGATATATCAGCGAGCGTTTCGTGGATGTGGGCGCTTTGGTGGGCCCGGGTGTCAATTCGAAATTGGCGGCTGTGGTGAAGAGCGACACGGTATTGGTCGATTTTAAGATGACCGCCTTGGATTACCTCCGGGCCGAGCGTCGTAACGTGAAGTTCGGCGAGCGGGATACGACCCGCTCTTGGCAACCTACCGTGACGGTCACCTTGGCGGACGACTCGGAATACCCGGTGAAAGGTATCGTGGACTTCGCCGATCCGCTGGTAGACCCGAAGACCGGTACGTTTGGCGTTCGTGCGGAACTTTCCAACCCGGACCGGAAATTGCTTCCCGGACAGTTCACGAAGGTGAAAATCCTGCTGGATGTCCGTGAGCGTTCGATCGTCGTTCCACGGAAAGCCCTCTCTATCGAGAAAGGGGGCGCGTTCATCTATATCATCCGTAGGGATGATATCGCCGAGAAGCGTTTCGTGCAGACCGGGCCGGAGATCGGTAACAAGGTCGTGGTAGAGCGAGGCTTGGGCGAGAGCGAGCGAGTGGTGGTAGAAGGTTATCATAAATTGGTGCCGGGCGTGAAGGTGCATGCGGTAGGGGCCGGCGACGAGAAGGCCATCCAGGCGCTTAGAGAGGAGGAAGAACAATGAGGCCGGGATTCTTTATAGACCGTCCTGTCTTTTCGACCGTCTTATCGATCTTGATCGTGATTGTCGGAATCATCGGACTGGCCTTGTTGCCTGTGGACCAGTATCCGCAGATAACGCCGCCGGTGGTGAAGATCGGCGTTTCGTATCCGGGAGCGAGCGCGCTGACGGTGTCTCAAGCGGTAGCCACCCCGATCGAGCAGGAGCTGAACGGTACGCCGGGTATGATCTATATGCAAAGTAGCAGCTCGAACTCGGGTAGCTTGAATATTACGGTGACCTTCGACGTATCCGCCGACGCGGACTTGGCGGCTGTAGAGATCCAGAACCGTGTAAAACTGGCCGAGAGCCGTTTGCCCGCCGAGGTGATCCAGAACGGTATCACGATCGAGAAGCAGGCGCCCAGCCAGTTGATGACCTTGAGCTTGATGTCCGACGATCCGAAGTTCGACGAGATCTATCTGAGCAACTTCGCCACGATCAACGTGCTGGACGTGTTGCGCCGTATCCCGGGCGTAGGCCGTGTGTCGAATATCGGTAGCCGTTATTACGGTATGCAGATCTGGGTGTATCCGGATCGGTTGGCCAATATGGGGCTGACGGTAAAAGACTTGCAGGATGCCTTGAAAGACCAGAACCGCGAATCGGCGGCGGGCGAGCTGGGTAAGCAGCCCGTGCTGGACGTGGATGTCACCTTGCCCATCACGGCCCCGGGACGTTTGTCTACGGTGAAGGAGTTCGAGGATATCGTGGTGCGGGCGAACCCGGATGGCTCGATCGTCCGGATGAGCGACGTGGCTCGGGTATCACTGGAGGCCTCCTCTTATTCTACGGAGAGTGGGATCAATGGGAAGAACGCCGCTATCTTGGGTATCTATATGTTGCCCGGGGCGAATGCGCTGGAGGTAGCCACGAAGGTGAAAGAGGCGATGACGGAGATCAGCAAGAACTTCCCGGAAGGCTTGGCGTATAATTTCCCGTTCGATATGACGGAGTATATCTCGCAGTCCGTGCACGAGGTGTATAAGACCTTGTTCGAGGCCCTGTTCTTGGTGATTCTCGTGGTGTTCCTCTCGTTGCAGAATTGGCGTGCGGCCTTGATCCCGACGATCGCCGTCCCGATCTCCTTGATCGGTACGTTCGGCTTTATGTTGATCTTCGGCTTCTCGCTGAATATGCTTACCTTGCTGGGATTGATCCTGGCGATCGGTATCGTGGTGGACGACGCTATCGTGGTGGTGGAGAACGTGGAGCGTATCATGGCCGAGGAGCGTGTGACCGCCCGTGAGGCTACGCATAAGGCGATGCGGGAGTTGTCCGGCGCCTTGATCGCTACCTCCATGGTGCTGGCGGCGGTGTTCGTGCCGGTGAGTTTCTTGGGGGGTATCACGGGGCAGTTGTATCGCCAGTTCTCCGTTACGATCGTGGTTTCCGTGTTGCTGTCCACGGTGGTGGCCCTGACGTTGAGCCCGGCGATGTGCGCCCTCATCTTGCGTCCGTCTCATAAGAAGAAAGCGTTTATTTTCCGTAAGATCAATCTGTGGTTGGCGAAAGGGAATAAAAGATATACGAAGTCGTTGCGTGTCTTTATCGCCCATCCCCGCCGTATCTTGGCCGGGTTCGGGATAGTGCTGGTGGCTATCTTCGTCTTGAACCGGGTATTGCCTACCAGCTTTATCCCGGAGGAGGACCAAGGCTTCTTCACCGTAGAGCTGGAGATGCCCGAGGGCACTACCTTGGAGCGCACACGGGCCGTGACCGACCGTGCGATCGACTTCCTCGACCAGCATCCGGCCGTGGCCTACGTGCAGAACGTGACGGGTAGCAGCCCACGTGTCGGTACGAACCAAGGGCGTGCCACGCTGACGGTGATCTTGAAACCGTGGGAAGAGCGTAAATCCTCCGGTATGAAGGTAGAGGAC
>JAQVCX010000030.1 GCA_028689545.1 Parabacteroides sp. | reverse complement strand
AATATGAGGAGGTGAACGAGAAGTTCGGCGATCCGGAGGTGCTGGAAGACCCGGATAAGATGGACGCTCTGATCAACCGCCAGGCGGAGTTGCAGGACAAGATCGACGCTACGGACGCGTGGAACCAGGATAGCCGGCTGGAACGTGCCGTGGACGCTTTGCGTTGCCCGCCCGAGGATCAGGTGGTGGATACGTTGTCCGGAGGCGAGCGTCGCCGGGTAGCCCTTTGCCGATTGCTACTCCAGCAACCGGACGTATTGCTGCTGGATGAGCCTACCAACCACCTGGACGCCGAGTCGATCGACTGGCTGGAGCAACACCTGCAACAATACGCGGGTACCGTTATCTGCATCACGCACGACCGTTACTTCCTAGACCATGTAGCCGGATGGATCCTTGAGCTGGATCGTGGCGAGGGCATCCCCTGGAAGGGCAATTACTCCTCTTGGCTAGACCAGAAGACGAAGCGTATGGCCCAAGAAGAAAAGCAAGTAAGCAAGCGCCGTAAGACCTTGGAGCGCGAGCTGGAATGGATCAATATGGCACCGAAAGCCCGCCAAGCCAAGGGCAAGGCCCGTCTGAACTCGTACGAGGCTCTCTTGAACGAGGACCAGAAGGAACGCGAGGCCAAGCTGGAGATCTTCATCCCGAACGGTCCCCGCCTAGGAAACAAGGTGATCGAGGCGAAGCAGGTGGCGAAGGCATTCGGCGATAAATTGCTGTTCGACGACTTAAACTTCATGCTTCCCCCCAACGGTATCGTGGGAGTCATCGGACCGAACGGCGCCGGTAAGACTACCTTATTCAAGATGATCATGGGCATGGAAAGCATCGACAAGGGAACCTTCGAGGTGGGCGAGACCGTACAAGTAGGTTACGCCGACCAGACCCACAAGGATATAGACCCGAAAAAGACCGTTTACCAAGTTGTATCCGGCGGACAGGAATTTATCCGCATGGGCGGCAAGGAGGTGAACGCGCGGGCTTACCTCTCTAAATTCAATTTCGCCGGGGCGGATCAAGAGAAGCTATGCGGCGTATTGTCCGGTGGAGAGCGTAACCGCCTGCATCTGGCGCTGACGCTGAAAGCCGATGCCAACGTATTGCTGCTCGATGAGCCGACCAACGATATCGACGTAAACACGCTACGTGCCTTGGAGGAGGGACTGGAGAACTTCGCCGGTTGTGCCGTCGTCGTCTCTCACGACCGTTGGTTCCTAGACCGTATCTGTACGCATATCCTATCGTTCGAGGGCGATTCGAACGTGGTCTTCTACGAGGGCACCTATTCCGAGTACGAGGAATACAAACGTAAGACCTTGGGCGACACCGAGCCGAAACGGGTACACTATCGCAAGCTAATCGTTGATTAATCATACTATAAAAGTTTATCATCATGAAAAAAAGAATGCTATCTTTGGCTATATTAGCCGCCTCCCTCTTTTCTTTCTCCAGTGGGGCGAACGCGCAGAAGACCGAGAAACTGTTCAACGGGAAAGACCTGTCGAACTGGAATTTCGTAGTAGACAAGAACTCCGTCCCCGCGGAGCAAGTATTTTCCGTAGCAGACGGCGTAATTCACATCAAGGGCAATCCTATCGGTTATATGTACACCAAGGAGAAATACGGCGACTACAAATTGCACGTGGAATGGCGCTGGCCCAATGGAGAGTCTAACAGCGGTATCTTCCTATTGATAGCCGATCCCAAGAACCCGTTCCCGAACGGTGTCGAATGCCAGCTGCACGCGGGTGACGCCGGCGACTTCGTGCTACTGGGCGGATCGGATCTCGTCGAGTTCCAGAGCCGTCCGGGCGAGCCCCGTCCCGCTTTCCCGGTGGTAAAGAAGACGAATACCAGCAGCGAGAAACCGGCTGGCGAGTGGAACGAGGCGAATGTGTTCGTAAAAAACGGCGTTATCACCGTGTATATCAACGGCGTTTACCAGAACACGGGAACCAATCAAGTGAAAGAAGGCTACGTCGGTTTGCAGAGCGAGGGGAAAGACGTGCAATTTAGAAACGTGACCCTCACCAAATGGTAAGCGGAGCCGTTTCGGGCGCATCTGTAACAATTAAACGAAATCTTTTAAAATAGTATTAAAATAATATAGTACATTCGCGAGGATTCCTCCTCTATGAGGAACAGATCATCGCAATAACCAATTTAATAGGTAATGAAAAGAGACAACATCATTTTTGACATTATCGAGAAGGAACACCAACGCCAACTGAAAGGCATTGAGTTGATCGCTTCCGAGAACTTTGTCAGCGACCAGGTCATGCAGGCCATGGGAAGCTGTCTGACCAACAAATACGCCGAGGGCTATCCCGGGAAGCGTTATTATGGTGGGTGCGAGGTAGTAGACCAAAGCGAGACGATCGCTATCGAACGGTTGAAACAGCTATTCAACGCCGAATGGGCCAACGTGCAGCCTCACTCAGGGGCGCAGGCAAACGCCGCCGTATTCTTCGCCGTATTGAATCCGGGCGACACGTTCCTCGGGTTGAACCTGTCGCATGGCGGGCACCTGTCCCACGGTTCTCCAGTAAATAGCTCAGGCGTTCTATATCACGCTACCGAATATAATGTGAAGGAAGATACCGGACGGGTGGACTACGACCAGATGGAGGAAGTAGCCCTTCGTGAGAAACCGAAATTGATCATTGGCGGTGGTTCCGCTTATTCCCGCGAGTGGGATTACAAACGCATGCGCGAGATAGCCGACAAGGTAGGCGCCCTGTTGATGATCGACATGGCTCACCCGGCAGGCCTGATCGCCGCCGGATTGCTGAACAACCCGTTGGAGTACGCCCACATCGTAACCTCTACGACGCATAAGACCCTCCGCGGTCCTCGTGGCGGTATCATCCTGCTGGGCAAGGATTTCGAGAATCCTTGGGGCAAGAAGACACCGAAAGGCGAGATCAAGAAGATGTCTCAGTTGCTAGACTCCGCCGTATTCCCGGGTATCCAAGGTGGTCCGCTGGAGCATGTGATCGCCGCCAAGGCCGTAGCCTTCGGAGAGGCGTTGGAGCCGGAATACAAGACGTACCAAGCACAAGTGAAAGCGAATGCCGCCGCTATGGCCGCAGCCTTCACCGACAAAGGGTACAAGATCATCTCCGGCGGTACGGACAATCATAGTATGCTGATCGACCTGCGTACGAAGTTCCCCGACCTGACCGGTAAGGTAGCCGAGAAAGCCTTGGTAGCCGCCGACATCACGGTGAATAAGAACATGGTTCCGTTCGACAGCCGCTCGCCCTTCCAGACCTCCGGCATCCGTGTGGGTACGCCCGCTATCACGACCCGTGGCGCTAAAGAGCCGCTAATGGCCGAGATCGTAGAGCTGATGGACACCGTGCTGACCGCTCCCGAATGCGAGAAGACAATCAGCGCCGTTCGCGAGAAGGTGAACGGTATCATGAAGGAATATCCTATCTTCGCTTGGTAAGAAATTAGTTGACAGTTGACAAGTGACAGTTGACAGTTGCGCGCAGCGGTAAATAAACTGTCAACTGTCAGCTATCAACTGTCAACTTTCCACTGTAAAATCGTTTTATTAAAATTATAATTCTATGAGAAAGCTCCTTGCTACAATCTGCGCCGGCGCGGTCTTGGGACTGATGGCCTCGTGCGACGACGCACCCGGTACAGTGAAACCTTACAACCAAGGTATCAACATCATCCCGACACCGGTCCGCCTTACGCAGAATGAAGGAAACTTCAAGCTAAACAAAAACACGAAGATCTACGCTTCCACCCCGGAGGCGAAAACCATAGCCGAGTTCTTCGCGGCTAAAATGAGTACGGCGACAGGCTACCAGATAGCCACCGCCGACAAAGAGACATCCGACGGCATCTCGTTGGTTATCGACGGTACCCTCGACATAAACGACGAGGGATACACGCTAGACATCACCCAAGACGGTGCCCACATCAAGGCCAAGACCCCTCAAGGTCTTTTCTACGGTATGCAATCGTTCTTGCAATTGCTGCCCGCCGAGATAGAGAGCCCTTCCGCCGTGAAAGGCATCGCGTGGACCGCTCCAGCCGTATCCATCAAGGACGAGCCTCGCTTCGGCTATCGTGGCATCATGCTGGATCCTTGCCGCCATTTCATCCCGGTAGAGAATATCAAGAAGCAGCTGGACGTATTGGCCCTGTTCAAGATCAACCGCATGCATTGGCACCTGACCGACGACCAAGGATGGCGTATCGAGATCAAGAAGTACCCGAAACTTACCGAGATCGGCTCTAAGCGTATCGATGGCGAGGGTACCGAGTATGGAGGCTTCTATACACAGGAGGAAATAAAAGACATCGTTAAATACGCGGCGGATCGTTTCATCACGATCGTTCCCGAGATAGAGCTTCCGGGACACGAGATGGCCGCTATCTCCGCCTATCCGGAGCTGTCGTGCAAGGGCGAGCAGGGTACACCCCGTATCATCTGGGGCGTGGAAGACATCGTATTATGCGCCGGCAAGGAAGAGCCGTTCGAGTTCCTGGAGAACGTGATCGCCGAGGTAGCCCCCCTATTCCCAGGCGAGTATTTCCATATCGGAGGCGATGAGTGCCCGAAGACGAGCTGGGAGAAATGCCCGCTTTGCCAGGCCCGTATCCGTAAGGAAGGCTTGAAAGGAGACAAGGAGCATACGGCCGAGGAGAAATTGCAGAGCTACTTCGTGCAACGCATGGAGAAGGTAGTGAACAAGTATGGGAAGAAGATGATCGGATGGGACGAGATCCTTGAGGGCGGCTTGGCCCCATCGGCCACCGTGATGTCTTGGCGAGGCGAGGAAGGCGGTATAGCCGCCGCTAGCATGAACCACGAGGTCATCATGACACCCAGCAGCGAGGGTATGTATATCGACCAGTTCCAAGGCGACTACAAGATCAGCCCGGTATCTATCGGCGGATTCACCACGGCGGAGCGCGTCTATAAGTACAACCCCGTCCCCGACACGCTGGCGGCCGCCGGCAAGGGACATTTCATACAGGGCGTGCAATGCAACGTATGGAGCGAGTACCTCTATAATACGGATCTCATGGAGTATCGTATCTATCCCCGTATCCTAGCCCTCTCCGAGATCGCTTGGAGCCCGCTAGACCGCAAGGATTACAAGGACTTCGAACGCCGCCTGGACAACGCCCAGGTGCGCTTGGACGGACACGGCATCAACTATTACATCCCGCAGCCCGAGCAACCGAACGGTTCTTGCGACTTCGTGGCTTTCACGGACAAGGCTACCCTAACGTTCACTACGAACCGTCCGATGAAGATGGTCTACACGCTGGATGGCACCGAGCCTACCCCGGAATCTACCGCATACACGGCTCCTTTCGATGTCAACGAGACCACGACCGTGAAGATCGCCTCCGTATTGCCTTCCGGCAAGATGGGTAAGCCTCGCGCGATCCTCGTGGAGAAACAAGCGCTGGCTCCCGCCAAGGAGGTAGCCAAGACGGCGCCGGGCCTCGATATGGAGGTATTCGACGGCATGTACCTGAACGTAAAAGACCTGGAGGCCGCCCAGAAAACCGGCAAGAAACAGGTCATCAAGACGACCCGCGAGCTGACCAACCAAGTGCCCGCCCCCGAGTCGATGCGAGGCGTGAAGCAATACGCGGCTATCGCTACCGGCTACGTGAACATCCCCGAGGATGGCGTTTATTACATCTCTTCCGACCTGGAGGAGGTATGGATAGACGGTAAGCTGATGGTGAATAACGGTGGCGAGGTAAAACGCTTCTCCCACCATGATTCCTCCGCCGCCTTGGCGAAGGGCTTGCACGAGATCAAGCTGGTATTCCTCGGACACATCATCGGCGGCTGGCCTTCCAACTGGAACGATGGCGGCGTACAGCTCCGCGCGGCAGATGCCGAGAAGTTCACGCCGATCACGGCCGAGATGCTAAGTCATTAAGATCGTTTTCCAGGGGGGAAGAGAGATTCTTCCCCCCCGATATAAACCGTAGGGGCGAGGTTTCGCCCGCCCCTACTGTGTTTAGTAGATAAATACTACGGTGTTTGGCCGTAAACACTACTGTGTTCGGCCCTGAATACTATTGTGTTTGGCCGTAAACACTACCGTGTTCGTGGGCGAACACTACTATTTTTTCACCTTCAGCTCGTACAAGTCGTGGCGGCGGTCCCGTAGGTTGCGCACGCTACCATACGTATGCAGCTCGTTGAGCAAATCAAGGTCCACGTCCGACACAAGGATCATCTCCGTATTCGGGGTTGCCTCCGCGCGCTTGCCATCGGTAGGGAAAGCGAAGTCGCAAGGCGTGAACACGCCCGATTGGGCATATTGTATATCCATATTATGCACACGGGGCAGGTTGCCCACGCTACCCGCTATCACCACGAAGCACTCGTTCTCGATGGCCCTAGCTTGGGCACACACACGCACCCGCGAGTACCCGTTCTGCGTATCCGTGAGGAAAGGCACGAAGAGGATCTGCATCCCCTCGTCGGCCATGATGCGGGAAAGCTCCGGGAATTCCACGTCGTAGCAGATCAGCACGCCTATCCGGGCGCAGTCCGTCTCAAACGTCTGCACCATCCTCCCTCCCGAGAGTCCCCAGCTCTTCTGCTCGTCCGGGGTGACATGCACCTTCTCGTACATCTCGTAGGAGCCGTCGCGACGGATCAGGTACCCCACGTTATACAGCGCCCCGTCCTCCGTCAGCAAAGGCATGCTGCCGGTGATGATATTGATATTGTAACCGATGGCCAGGTTCACGAATCGCTCGCGGATCTCCTCGGTGTACTGGGCCAGCCCGCGGATACTCTGCGCCTCGCCCAGATGGTTGAACTTGGCCATCAACGGGGCGTTGAAATACTCGGGGAAAAGGACGAAGTCGCTCTTGTAGTCGGACACGGCGTCGACGAAGAACTCCACCTGCTCGAACACGTCGTCCAGCGTCTTGTAAGGCCGCATCTGCCATTGTACCAAGCCGACACGCACGGTCGTCTTCTTATCCACGTAATCCGCCGTAGGCGGCTGGTAATAGATATTGTCCCATTGCAGCAGGGTAGCGCAATGCTTCGACTCCTCGTCGTTCGGCAAGTAGTTCATCATCACCTTCCGCACGTGGAAATCGTTGGAGAGCTGAAACGTGAGCACCGGGTCGTAGATCTGGCGGGAGCGCACCTTCTCGATGTACTCCTTCGGACGCATATGGTCGGCGTATTTATGATAGTTCGGGATACGCCCGCCGAACATGATCGCCTTCAGGTTCAACTTCTCGCATAGCTCCTTCCGGTACTCGTACATACGCCGGGCCAACCGGAGGCCCCGGTACTCCGGATGGATGAACACCTCTATACCATATAATATATTCCCGTTCGGGTTATGCGTGTTGAACGTCTCGTTGCCTGTTACCTTGGCATAGGTATGATCCCCTTTCACCATCTCATAATCCACGATGATGGAGAGGGCGCATCCCACGATCTTATCATCCACCAGCATCACTACCTGCCCCTCGGGAAATATCCGGATCAAGGTATCGATCTGCTTATGGGTCCAGAAAACATCCTTATCGGCGTACACCCTTTTGAAAGATTGCGACAGCTGCGTATAATCCTCAATCTGCAAGCTCCGGAGCTCTACCTTGTTTATTTTATGCATTGGTTCCATAACACACTTTTTTTGTTAAAATCGTCGCGAAGTTAGGATAAATACCGGTAAGGTGTATCAAATTCCCTACCCTATCTGCTCTACTCCATATACAACTTCAAGATCGTCACCGAGTTAGGCGGGAAATTATAGATCATCGGGCTACCTATCGGGAATAAGACAGACTCGTTGACAGGCACCACGGCCTCCGGGTTGTCAAACGTATTACGAGCCTCCGGCTCCCCTCTCAGTTGGATCAGCTCCGCCTCGTTACGGATATCCGCCCCCTCGACGCGCAAAGAGGTCTTCTCCTCGTGGAGGGTCGTATTCACCACCTTCAGGTAAATCACCCGGTTCTCCTTGTCGAGGGTAGCCACGGATACCAACGACGGGATCGGGCGCATATCCACCTCGTGCAGCAACACGCCGTCCACATAGCAACAGACGCGCTCGTTCTCGCACGTTATGCGAACCGTATACCAGCGGTTGCTCTCAAAAGGGAGCCGCGCGGGAGAGACCAAGCTATCCTTCACGCCGCCTACCTGATGATACAGCTCGCTCGTTCCCGCCCCAATCGTCAGGGCGATATAATCCGCCTGCTCGCCCGGCCGCCCGTTGTCGCGGAGGCGAAGCTCTATCTGCCCGCTACCCTTCGTACGCCGCAGGGTAGCCGTATATTCATAGGCGTAGCTCGTAGAGTCGCCAAACAACACCCGGTTCCACCGGTTGGCCTCCGGCACCAACGTGCCAGCCCCCGGGCTCCTCCATCCCCCGCTCAGCACGGAGATATCCGATACGGGCACGCCGTCGATCCGCACGTCCTTAAACTCATAGCTATTATCAAACATCTCTACCCCCGCCCGGCCCGTACGCGCCTGCGGCTTCTCGTAGGTATCCACGATCGTCTTCAGCACCTCGTCCCCCCGATGGCGGGCAAACATCTTTAATAAATGATAGGAAGGAGAGACCACCGCCTGGTGGGTATTGAAGGATATCAACGGGTGGCGCTGGTTCTCGAACCCGGCGTTGCCCAATACCGGGGCATACGCCAAGCGGCGTACCATATCCGGGTTCTCCTCCGCCCCGGCCAAGAAACAGGCCTCGGCCACCGCCGCCCGGAGCGTACCGGCCAAGGGTCGCTCCGTCGTGCCGAACTCCCCGATAAACACCGCCGGCGAACGCCGGGAATACCGGTCGCTATTAAACCGTCCGGAGTTGGAGAGGTAGAAATTCCCCCCGGCGTAATAATGAGAGTCCACCCACTCGCTACGGCCGCGCTTCGTGACAGGCGAGCTGCTTATGACGGTAATCTCCGGGTACGCCTCCTTGATCGCCTGGCGAAAAAGTTCGAAACGCCTGAAATACTCCCCGCCATAGTTCTCGCTGCCGATCTCTACATATTTTAAATGGAAAGGCTCCGGATGCCCGTTCCTCGCGCGCAAGGCGCCCGGCAGCGAGTCCGCCGGGGCGTTCGCGTAGGCGATAGCGTCCAGGGCATCCCTCGTGAGCTTATCCATCGCCGTGATATCCTCGTAGCGCGGACGGCGGCTTTGGCTCGTGATCCCGCTATTAATAACGTAGATAGGCTCCGCCCCCATATCCTCGCACATTTGCAGGTATTCATGGTAGCCCATGCCGTTGGTCGTGCCATAGGCCCATATATTCCAGAAATGCTTACGCTCCGATATATCGCCCAGCGTCTCCCTCCAGATAGGATACGTGCCCGCCGTATACCCCTCCACGAAACTGCCCCCGGGGAAACGCACGAAACGCGGGGCCAAGGAATCGACCAGCGCCGCCAAGTCCGGCCTCAGCCCGTTCGCCCGGCCCTTCCAGGTATCCTCGGGAAACAAGGAGACCACGTCCAGCCAAAAGCCGGCGGAGGTATCGGCCGTGATCGTCAAGACGGCGTTCGGCGCGTCTTCCGTAGCCGTGAAGGTATGCCTGTATCGTTTCCACTCGTACGGCGGAGCTACCTGAAACACGTCGCTCAACGCCTTATCGGCCACCGAGTCCTCCAAGGCCACCCGGATCGTACGAGGTGTCATATTCGCCCCCTTGGCGAAAAACGATAGATTATACCGCTTCCCTTTCCGGATCCGTATCCCCCGGTATCCCTCGGCTATCACGCCTCCCCGGCCCGACTCCGCGGAGGCCGACACGGCCACCAGCAGCGACCGCCGGTTCTTATCATTGATCAGCTCCTTCGTATCCGGGTATACCTGCGTGTTGGGCCCTATCCGCCTCCATCCCGGCAGGGAATCTCCCCGCATGAAAGGGATCGCCCAGCCATTCGGGGTAATCAAGACGTTCCGGGCGGCGTCGTAAGGGCAGTTCAAGGGCGGCACGCCATCCTCAAAGCTCCTGTTCTGTATCAGTTCCGCATACAGCCCCCCATCGATCCCATGGTTGATCTCCTCGACGGTCAAACCATACAGATCCGGGTTCACGGGCACCGCCAGGCCATCCGCCTCGACGGTTATCGTAGAGATCACCGGCATCTCCGGCTGGCAAGAGGCTAAGCCCATCGCGGCAATAGCGCCAACCCATAAATCAACGACATCAAAACCTATATATTTCCTCCAACGCATCTTCAAATACCCATCACATTATATAAGGGCACAAACTTAATCAAAAAAATCGCAGATACTTCTATTTCCGGGGCTGGAACTGCTTTTTTAAAAAAAAACAGTTGAAAAACATGGGTTTTATAAATAAATGTTCTAAATTTGCATGACAGATAAAATATAAGAAGATAATATCATACGACTCTATGGAGAAATCAATTCTTTTAGTAGATGACAAGCAAGAAATCGCAAAGATAATCATGCTTTATTTATCAAGCACTTACAAGGTATCCTATAAAGAGAACCCTTTGAAAGCCATCGCTTGGCTTCAAGAAGGAAATTTACCTGATTTGATTATCTCAGACTTAAATATGCCAGAAATGTCCGGAGAAGAGTTCTTGGTTTATTTAAAAACGAACGATATGTTCAGCAATATACCAGTCTTGATCCTATCGAGCGTAGAAAGCAGCTCAAATAGGATACGCTTATTTGAGGAAGGCGCGGAAGACTTCATCTTGAAGCCTTTCAACCCGGAGGAATTAAGGGTAAGGATAAAACGAATATTAAGATAATGAATTATGTCTTTTTCGGTAACAACGTGCCGCTGGCCGAACGTTTACGCAAGGCATTAGGCACCGGGGTCATAGAATGTATAACGCTTCTGCAGATGAGGAACACGCTTCTTCCCGCAGAGGAGATGGATTATTGTGTATTCATCGAGAAAACAGATCCCGCGTTAAACATTCCTTCGATCACGCATTTGCATAATACATTCCAATATGTATACATCGTATTGATCGCCCCGGAAATGACCCGGGAAGAGAAGATAGCCTACCTGCAAGCCGGGACCGACTGCGTCATCTCCGAATCCACCTCCAAGGAAGATCTGCTGAAACTGTTGAGCATCGCCGAGAAATGCAAGAAAATAGAAAAAAAGCGTAAGATCTCAATAAAAGAGCCGGATCTCGCTATCTTCAAGCTACCCCTATGGAAAAGGACTTTCGACATCGTTTTCACATCCATGGCGCTCCTATGCCTCTCCCCGCTCTTCATCATCACGGCGATCTGGATCAAGCTGGAGGACAAAGGCCCGGTTTTCTACAAGTCGAAACGAGTAGGCAGCAATTACAAGGTCTTCGATTTCTATAAATTCCGCTCGATGTATATGGACGCGGACAAACGTATAGCAGAGTATAAAAAACTGAACCAATACACGGAATCTATCGCTAAAGAGGACACATCCTCCTCGGTCACTTCCGCGGATTTACAGAACGCCACCTCCATCGTTAAACAAAACGAGCACAAGACCATCTTATATTCAGACAACGACGCTACCTCCGAAAACGATTATTTAAAAGTCAAACGCACCGAACGCTCCAACGCCTTCGTCAAATTGGAGAACGACCCACGCGTCACGAGGATCGGTCATTTTATCCGCAAATACAGCATAGACGAGCTACCGCAGCTATTCAATATATTAAAAGGAGACATGTCCATCGTAGGCAACCGCCCCCTACCCGTCTACGAGGCGGAGCTATTGACCAGCGACGAGTACATCCAACGCTTCATGGCCCCTGCCGGCCTCACAGGTCTTTGGCAAGTGGAGAAGCGCGGAAACTCCGGCAGCATGTCCGCCGAGGAACGCAAACAACTAGATATTAAATACGCCCATACGTTTTCTTTCTGGCTGGATATAAAAATCATATTCAAGACCTTCACGGCATTCATACAGAAAGAGAATGTATAATAAACACATATTTACATGAGAAAAATATGCATCATATTATTGATATTAAACGCCTTTACCCTTGTCGCCCAAAAGAAGAATAGCTACTTCGACAGGGCAACGGCAGTAAAGGCAACCTCCGGATCAGACTCCATCCAAGCGATGCTAGACGACTACGAGCGCATCCAACTGCCCCCATTATCCGTCTTCCTTGAGTCCGTCTACGACCACCCCTCCGTCAAGATCTTCGAAGCCAAAAGAGACGAGGCAAACGCCGACATGAAGGTAACAAAAAGAGAATGGCTGAATTACTTCAGGGCTTATGGGCAATACCAGTATGGTAGAATTGTCCAATTATCAACCAGAGAGACAGTCGAGGACCTTCCTTTTCTTACCAGTTTAGGCAGCAACCAACATACCTATAGCGTAGGCATTTCCGTCTCCATCCCCTTTGGCGACTTATTCAGCCGCGGCCAAAAAGTACGGATGAAGAAAGCCCAGTCCCGCCAATTGGATTACGAGTATGAGATGTCTATAGAAGAGCGAAAATTAAAGATATTGGAAGCATACAATGAGGTGTTACTCGCCTTGTCAACGCTAAAAGCCAAATCCGATGCGGCGGCGTTATACAACGCCCAGATGAAAATATCAGAACAAGACTTCATCAACGGAAAGATAGATATCATCGCCCTTTCATTGGAAAGAGGAAGGCGGTCTGATGCCGTCGTAAACTACCAAGAGGGTCAAGCTACGCTTCATAATGCCATCACGCTCCTAGAGATGTTGACAAACGTGAGAATCATACAAGACAAATAAAAAATCATGGACATTACCGTATATATATCAAGATTCCTTTACCGCATCCGCTACCAACTATTATTCGGCAGCATGGTGGTAACTCTCCTTGTGGCCTATTTTACCCAGTTCTTGCCCAAGACCTATACGGTTAGCACGAGCATATATACAGGTATCATTTCATCCTCGGGATTAAGCGAGGATAATAAGACGAGCTACTTCGAGCAAAACAGCACGTTCGACAATATCATTAACCTAACCAAGTCCAAAGGGACTTTGGAAAAAGTGTCCTTGAAACTATTCGCCTTGAACATGATGTACGGAGACCCCGATACGGACAACAAGTACATCACGGCAAAAAACTACCGTGCGCTCCTAAAGATGGTACCCGAGAATATCCATACGCTCATCGACAAGAAATCGTTTGAGAATACAGTCCGGAATCTAGAAAAATATAAGACAGAGGAGGCAGACAATTTCCTGTATGAAATATTCAGCTATGATGCCGCATTTTATAGTTACAACGCTTTAAAAGCCGTCATCGTACGACGGATAAACAATAGTGACCTAATCGAGATTTCCTACAAGTCCAGTGATCCCGGAATCTCCCTAAGCACCGTTAAATTACTTAGCGAGGAATTGAGCGACGCTTACAATAACCTACGTTTCAAGACCGTAAAAGACATCGTCAAGTATTACGAAGAGCAACTCCGGATACTTAAGGCACGGTTGACAAAGCAAGAAGACGAGTTGACCAATTACAACATAGATAATAACGTCATTAACTACTTAGAGCAAACCAAGGCGATCGCTATCTCTCGCTCCAATTACGAGGATCGGTGTGAGGCCATACAGCGTGAATACGAAAGCTCATCGGATCTAGTCAAGCAACTAGAGCAACGCATGGAGACACGAGCTAAATTATTCCGGGCCAACACGGATTTCATAGACGCGTTAAATAATATCACCACGATCAACGGCAAGATCACGGAGATACAAAACTTCAGCACAGAAGAGGCACAAGCAAACAACCCCGAGCTAAAAGAATACCAGCAGAAACTGAAAGAGGCCGAGAAAAAAATCGGGGCTATCAGTAACGATATCAATGAATATAAATACTCCACCGAGGGAGTTGCCATTGATGACATGGTCAGCCAATGGCTAGACGCGGTTATACGTAGTACTAAGGCGAAGGCCGAACTAAAGGTATTGGAGAACAGGAAAAAAGATTACGAGGAGCAATACAAGGTATTCTCTCCGGTAGGTACCCAAATCCACCGGAAAGAAAGAGAGATCAAATTCTCGGAGGAATCTTATCTTGAGGTGCTGCATGGCTTGAACTTAGCCAAGCTAAAGCAAAAAGACCTAGAGCTGACCTCCAGTAATTTAAACACGATCACCTCTCCTACATTCCCCTTGATGAGCGATAGCAGGAAACGTGCGCTGCTGGTAATAGTGGCGTTTATCGGGAGCCTTATCTTTATTCTCGGCTATTATTTAGTACAAGAATTGCTGGATCGTACCCTGCGGGACGTAGAACGCACCCGACGCCTCACCCGGACAAACGTACTGGGAGCGTTCACGGGAAGCATACAATTGAGATACCGTGGCTACATCAAGGCTTGTAACCGTATATCCGCCTCCTATGCCTGCAACAGGCTCACCCCTTACCTACGGAAAGGAGGAACCACCTGTATCAATTTATTAAGCATTGAGAAAGGAGAAGGAAAAAGCTTTATCGCGAGTTACTTCAAGGAATACTGGGAAGAACAGGGGTTACGGGTATCTCATTTTGAAGTAGAGAAAGAGACCTTCGAAAATCCATCTTTCCTCTTGAACGCAGATATCAATGAGCTCATAGAGCGCCACCAGCATCCGGATATCCTATTAATAGAGCAGAGCCATGCCCAGAGCCATATGATCCCTAGCGCCCTCATAAGGGAAGCGAATGTCAACCTCTTGCTCGCCAACGCCCAGAGAGTATGGAAAAATAGCGATGACGAGCTTTTGGGATTCTTGAAAGAACTATCCGGCAAAACACCATTTTATATCTATCTCAATAACGCGAGTCGCTTCGCGGTAGAGGACTTTACCGGGCAATTACCTCCCAAATCGTCGGTAAGCACGATCGCTTACCGGATGCGATACCTAGGTTTTACCGCACGAAAAGACAATGTCAAATAACATGAGGCTAAGATATACCGACATAATAAACCAGAGGCTATTTCCTCCCATATTTATACTAGGCTTGGCGGGAATAGTTTTAGCCCTATCCATGGGAAAACTACCTATCGCGATGGGTCTCATAAGTCTACCTCTGTTATTTATAATGGCGATACAAAGCATAAGGTATCCGATAGCCTTATTTTTCATCATCTTCACCGTGAACTATTACTTATTAGGGATAACCCGGTATATACAAATAGATGGAGTCAGTTTCTTGATGGACTCCTTGATGGCAATCCTTTTCGTACTTATCATCATCCATTCCGCTCTATCAAGGAATATAGAATGGAAACACGCGATCAATACGTTTACCCTAGGCATGTTCATCTGGTTGGTCTATTGCCTGGCCGAGCTAGCGAATCCTACGGGATTATTGGAAGCTTGGGTCTTATCGAGAACGCTTATCTTGAACGGTTTTTTCATCTCGCTGATCATCTCGCTGGTAATCACTAAAAACAGCCAAGTGAAATGGATCATCATGCTCCTTTCCATATTCTCGCTTACCGCCGCCCTAAAAGCATTCGGGCAAAGATATATCGGCTTTGATTCCGGCGAGCTCCGGTGGCTCAACAACGGAGGTTCCCTCACCCATGTCATTGGTTATGGTACAAGATACTTCTCGTTTTTCACCGACGCGGGCAACTTCGGCTCCAACATGGGATGCGCCAGCCTGCTATTCGCGCTGATGGCGATATACGTACCCAAGATCGGACAAAGAATCTATTACCTCTCGGTGGGCCTCCTTTGCCTGGTAGCCATGTTCATGTCCGGCACGAGAGGGGCCATGATCGTACCCATAGGCGGGCTTATGCTTTACACGCTCATGAGCAAGAACGTCAAGGCTTGTATCCTAGGAGGGCTATCGCTAATCTTCCTCTACGTGTTTTTCGCTTTCACGATGATCGGGCAAAGCAACATGATGATACGAAGGATGCGAACCGCCTTCACGCCCACTGAAGACGCGTCTTTCAATGTACGAAAGGAGAACCGGCAAAAGCTAGCCACTTATATAAACACGAGACCATTTGGCGAAGGCATCGGATTATCCGGCGTAGAGAACCAGAAAATATCCACCCGGTTCACCACTTCCATACCACACGATTCCTTTTACGTTAAGATCTGGGTGGAGACCGGACTCGTAGGTGCCGTCCTTTTCTTAGGAGTCTACTTCGTCAGTATTTT
Organism: Parabacteroides sp.; assembly: GCA_028689545.1. Classification (GTDB taxonomy): domain Bacteria; phylum Bacteroidota; class Bacteroidia; order Bacteroidales; family Tannerellaceae; genus Parabacteroides. The sequence goes on along the minus strand of JAQVCX010000030.1, from coordinate 17,562 downwards.
CCGGGCGGCGTGGATTGTCATGTTCAAAGTAAAGGACAAAGAGCTGAAAGGCAGGCTCACGGCTCTCCTTTGCGGCATATTCGGCATGTTATTAAGTGCTTACGGGAATGCCTTCCTCAGTCAATTCCCCACTTATATAATCGCCATAACCGGCATAACACTAGCCTTGAAAGGTGAGTATTTCGACAAAGAGATAAGCGAGACAAATAAATTAAATGAAACTAACGATAAAACACTTGACATAATATCATGAACAAATTCATCTATTTAGGATCCGAATGGGCGGAAAACCATGAAAAACTCTATTTATTGGGAGATTCGATATTATTCCTGCTCTTTTTATTGGGGGTACTCTACCTCTTTATTTTCGCCTTTTTCTCCTTGAGAAAGCGGCAAGACGTATACCCGAAAGCCCGGAAAAGATATCGTTTCGCCGTGTTGTTTCCGGCTTACAGCGAAGACGAGGTAATCCTCCATTCCGTCGAGGATTTCTTCCGGCAAGAATACCCAAGGGATAAATATGACGTGATCGTCATATCGGATCACATGAGCGACGAGACGAACGAGCGGCTCCAAGATTTATCGGCAAAGGTAATCAAGATCACGGAAGAAAAGAGCACCAAGACAAACGCCCTGCAGAAAGCGATAAAGTACATCGAGGACAGGCAAAAGATATATGACATCATTGTCATTCTTGACGCGGATAATCAAGTAGCCACGAACTATCTCGACAAAGTCAACGACGCTTTCTACTCAGGCTGCTCGGTCGTTCAAACGCACCGGGTAGCGAAAAACCTGAATACCGATACGGCCGTGCTCGACGCGGTGAGCGAGGAGATCAACAACTCCATTTTCAGGAAAGGGCATGTACGGCTCGGCTTCTCATCTGCCTTGATCGGCTCCGGGATGGCATTCGAATACCCCCTATTCAAAGAAAACATATGGAAGATCGGTCCCATCGGCGTAGATAAACAATTAGAGAAAGTACTGCTATCGCAATACATCTACATAGAATATCTGGAAGACGTATTGGTATACGACGAGAAGATACAAGGCAGCAAAGGATTCTACAACCAGCGGCGGCGCTGGCTGGCAAACCAATTCACCAGCTTGATGTCCGGGATCACCCAATTACCGGTAGCCCTGCTAAAGGGAAACTGGGACTATTGCGACAAGCTCTTCCAGTGGGCCATGCCTCCCCGCATCATCCTGCTAGGGTTCATCGTCTTGTTCGCGGTATTCTTTACCTTTCTCGACTGGGTCTTATCGATCAAATGGTGGTCCCTGCTCGTGTTGCTTGGCATAACTTTCAGCATCGCCGTGCCCGACAACCTTGTGGATCACCGCTTCAGGAAAGCCCTCAAGAACCTTCCGGTCTTATTCTTCTTGATGCTTTTCAATTTTTTCCGTTTAAGGGGAGCAAATAAGAGATTCATACACACAAAGCATAGTAACATTGATAAACTCCCCGTCAAGAAATGAGAATAGCGATAGAAGCACAACGAATATTCCGGCCGAACAAGCACGGGATGGATTTTGTAGCCCTAGAGAGCATCCGGGAGCTACAAAAGATAGACCAGGAGAATGAATATTTCATATTCGTCAGCCCCGGTGAGGATCATTGCCTACAAGAGTCTGGCAACCTGCGTATCATAGAACTCCATTGCCCCACCTACCCCTTGTGGGAGCAAGTGGCCCTGCCCCGTGCCGTAGCCAAGATCAAGCCAGACCTGCTGCACTGCACGAGCAACACGGCCCCTATCCATTGCCCGGTACCCCTGGTATTGACCCTTCACGACATCATCTTCCTGGAACCCCGGCAAAGCGGTAATAAATCCCTCTACCAGAACATGGGATGGTACTACCGCCGCCTGGTGGTGCCCCGGATACTGCCCCAATGTCGAAAAATCATAACGGTATCCCATTTCGAGCGAAACCGTATCAAGGAGGCGCTACGATTACCGGACGGACAGGTCACGACCGTATACAACGGATACAGCCGTCATTTCCATCCCCAGGAAGATTCCTATTCCATTACCCGGAAATACATAGAGGAGCCCAACTATTTGTTTTTCTTGGGAAACACGGATCCCAAGAAGAACGTACCACGTACGTTAAAAGCATACAGCCTTTACAGGCAAAGATCTCAGAAGCCCCTTCCTTTGCTGATAGCGGATATAAAGGAAGAGATACTCGACAGTATCTTGCGAGAGCAGGGCATCGAGTCCGTCCGCCCCTATATCGCCAGCCCGGGCTATATACCGAACACGGACCTGCCCTATCTATATAGCGGCGCTTTCGCCTTCCTGTATACGTCGTTGCGGGAGAGTTTTGGCATCCCCTTGCTGGAAGCGATGGCCTGTGGCACGCCGGTGGTCACCTCCAACACCTCCTCGATGCCGGAGGTAGGCGGCCCGGGAGCCTTGCTGAGCGACCCCACGAATGCCGAGGATATCGCCCTCAAGATCCTCTCTTTAGAAAAAGACCCCGCCCTATATCGCCAGCAAGTACAATACGGACTGCGAAGAGCGGAGCGATTCTCTTGGGAAACCACCGCCACGGATCTACTGTCAATCTATAAATCCATATAATCCCCCATACAACTGGAAAAATCGCATACAAAGAAATCTATAAATAGATACAACAAACAAACGAGGAAACATGCTAAATATCATACAGAAAATCAAAGAGAAGAAGTGGCTTAAAGCCTTTTTAATAAGGCTCATCACCTCCAATACTAATCCCAAACCTCGCTTATGGGTCAGATGGTTTGTTAACCCCTTCATACACAAACGGGGGAAAGGCAGCGTTATCCGCTCCTCCCGTTCACGGATAGACGTATTTCCTTGGAACAGGTTCGAGATTGGAAAGCAAACTACCATCGAGGACTTCACAACCATCAACAACGGGGCGGGCCCAGTATTGTTAGGAGACAGGGTACGTATAGGAATCGGTTCCGTCGTCATCGGGCCTGTCACGATAAAATCAGGATCAGGTCTCGGACAGCACGTCTTCGTCTCCGGATTCAACCATGGCTATGCGGATGGGGAGCACAACTCCTCTATACAGCCCTTGGTGAAAAAAGAGGTCGTCATAGAAGAAGACAGCCATATCGGGGCCAACTCTGTAGTCGTAGCGGGGGTACATATCGGAAAGCGATGCCAGATAGGGGCCGGTAGTGTAGTAACCAAGGACATACCTGATTACAGCGTAGCGGTAGGCAATCCCGCACGGGTCATCAAGTACTATGACCACACAAGCAAACGGTGGATAAAAAATAATTAATCAACATAAAAAGCATCATGCCATGATAACAGGAAAGGATTTCGTATTCACCGGACTACAGCCTTGGGATATCCCAATCGGCTCGAACGCCAAGGACATCGCCTTGGAGGTATCCAGGCATAACAGAGTACTTTATGTCAACACGCCACTTGACAAGAAAACGTACAGGTGCAAAAGCAAGGCCTCGGATATTGTCCACCGGCAAGGCGTGGTAGATGGTAAAGAGCCTTTCCTAAGGCAGATAAACCCGAATCTTTGGATCCTTGATTATCCTTTTACCATTTGGCCCATCAATTTCTTGCCAGACGGTACCTTGTTCGACCTGGCGAATAAGGCAAACAACGCCAAGATGTATTCCTTCGTAAAGAAGATTTTAAAACAATTGGGGTTCAATGAATATATTTTATTTATAGACAATGATATATATCGTAGTTTCTACGCCACGGATTTATTAAGACCCGCCTACTCCATCTATTACAGAAGAGATAATTTGACTTCCGTGTATTGGCGCAAACACGCTCCTCGCCTAGAACCTCTATTGTGTGGGAAATGCGATCTGGTAGCGACAAATTCGCCCCAGCTAGCAGAGGCCGTATTTACTTACAACCCCCATACGAATGATATCGGCCAAGGGCTCGACCTTAGTAAATATGATCATAAAACCAACTATACCTTACCCGCTGATATGACAAACATTCCACGTCCTATCATTGGCTATGTAGGCTGGATCACAGATCTTAGACTAGACGCTAATCTTATTTATGAGGTAGCCAAACAATGTCCCTCCTACTCATTTGTCATGGTAGGAGGAGAAGATGAGTATTTCAAGACGCATAAATTACATACTTTAAAGAATGTGATATTCCTCGGGGAGAAGCCTCAAGCAGAGATACCCTCCTATGTGGCGCATTTTGATGTCTGTATAAATCCCCAAAAGATCAATCATATAACGATAGGGAATTACCCCCGTAAGATAGACGAGTACCTGGCGCTGGGAAAACCGGTTGTCGCCACTCGTACAAAGACGATGAGTATCTTTGAGGATCATGTATGGAATTGCGATGATGCTATAGAGTACGTCAAAGCCATAGATACCGCTTTACAGACAAATGATCAGACTTTAATAAAACAAAGAATACACTTCGCTCATACGCACACATGGGAAAACTCAGTAAATAAATTATATTCATTTATCAACCTATAATATAATCAAGAATATGTTAAACAATTATCCTCAATTAAAAAAAACGCTGCATTACCTATTATTAGCAGGTCCAGTTACTCTAGGGAATTATGTTACAACCGGAAGTGACTTCGACAAAAAGGAATGGGTGAAGGTCAATAAAAAATAATATCATGGTATCAATCATAACCGTCAATTACAACGGAGGCAAAGACACGCTTGAGCTGGCGGAAAGCTTCCGCCAGTTCGAGGATTATCCCTATGAGTTTATCGTGGTGGACAACGCCTCGCCGAACGGCGACGGCGAGAGGCTAGAGAAGGCGCTGGGCGACAGCGCCCGGGTGATCCGAAGCGACAAGAACCTCGGGTTCGCCGGAGCGAACAACCTAGGGTATCGGGCGGCTAAGGGGGATTACATCTTATATATCAACAACGACATTATCATAACGGCACCCGTGCTAAAAGCATTGGTGGAACGCCTGCGGCAGGATACGAGGATCGGCGCCGTCTCCCCCAAGATCAAGTACGCGTACCGGCAAGACACGATACAATACGCCGGTTACGAGTCCGCCCATCCCATCCGGGCGAGCTACCAGCTCGTGGGAGTCTACCAGACAGACCGTGCCGCCTTCGACCAGTCTAAACGCACGGATGCCATCCACGGGGCTTGCGTGATGACCAGCCGGAAAGTTATCGAGAAAGCAGGAGCTATGACGGAGGTTTACTTCCTCTTCTACGAGGAGCTAGACTGGAGCCTGCAGCTTCACCGCCATGGCTATGAGACCTGGTACGAGCCCGCCGCCACGGTATTTCACAAGGAAAGCATGACGATCAAGCGAGGCAGCCCGCAACGGCTCTATTACCTCACCCGTAGCCGTATGCTGTTCGTACGCCGAAACCGGGAAGGCCTCTCCTTTTTCCTATCCATCATGTACCAATTAACCATCGCCATCCCTAAAAACATCTTCCAGCACTTGCTACGCAGAGACTGGGCATCCTTGTCCGCACTTATCAGAGGGAGTTTCCATGGGCTGACCAATACAACCTGTTTAAATTAATTCAGATCTTATAATACAATATTATATCTAAGTATTTTAAATAAATAATCTCATATGAAATGGTATAAAAAATATCTCCCTGTATATGGGCGACCTTATGAATCGGTAGAATCTTCTATCCTTCATGAAATAAACGAAAAGATTAGCACCCATAACAAAGAAGAACATCCCACGGCTTCCGTAGTTGTCATAGCTCATAACGAGCAAGACAACTTAATAGCCTGTTTATGGTCTTTAGCGAATAACAAGTCTCGTCATTCCTTTGAGATCATCGGTATAGATAATAACTCTACCGACCAAACCGAATATGTATACCGACAATGCGGAGTTCGTTATTTCAAGGAATTACGTAAAGGCCCTGGATTCGCCAGGTCATGTGGGCAGGATCATGCCCGGGGAAAGTATTATTTGTGCATAGACGCGGATACATTATATCCCCCACTCTACATAGAAACCATGCTATCATATTTAGAGAAGAAAGATGTAGCAGCCGTGACTGGTATATATAGGTTCATACCCGATGGAAAGTTCTCCAGTATCTCTCTATTGTTATACGATTTCGCCAGATTCTGCCATTTCAAAAGCTTAATGATCAAGCGTCCGGAAGCTGTAGCTAGAGGAGCCGTCTTCTGTTACAAGACCGAACTGGGGAGAGAAGTCGGATACAGGACCGATATCAAAAGAGGAGAGGATGGAAGCATGGCCCTACGGCTAAAAAAATATGGTAAAATCATCTTAGTCACAAACCGAAAGGCTTGGGCTTTAACAAGCTATCGTTCAATTCTAGGAGACGGTTCGATGCTTCAAATCCTAAAGCGACAGATCGCTAAGCACATGAAGCATTTCTTCTTCTATTTCAAGCCCAAAAAAGTGTTTAAAGACGAGGAGTCTAACCTCATTAAATAAGGATTCGCGAGACACGCCCCGATTAACTCCCCCCTATTATCATAGGATTGAGGTTATTTTTTCTTTTGCAAGAAAGAGAGAATAACCTCAAATTCTTTAATAGCAAGCCAGATAGATCACTTGCACCTCATAAGAAATGGAATCCTATATTCTTCCTTCAATTGGTTTATAAAATATAAAGCATCCTCCTTCTTTTCCCCCAAGTGATCATTCTCAAAAAGCTTGGTGTAACGTTCCGCCTTTTCCAATAGAGAAGAATTGCAATTTATATTGATTAGTAGATCCTTATTTTCCATCTCCGCATATGATAGGCCATATACACCTGAACCTGAACCTATCTTTATATTCTTACTATCAACACCGGATAATAGGACCGAAAAATCACGATGATATTGAAATTTATCCGGTACATCAGATAAATCGCATTCAAATCTCACATACAAACTATCATTCGATACCACTTTCGTTATCTCACAATTCTTTCGGAAGTTGACGTATTCAAAGATCTCATCTAAAGAAGCAAACCATATTGAATCATCACCATCTTTTCCATACGTATCATTGATACGGACGAATAGATCCAATATATATTGAAAATCATTAGGAGCGTGGCTAAAATCATGTAACCACGAATACGACGTACCATGAACCTCTTCAATACCTGCCATCAGCTCTTCCGCGTTAGGTGTCAATTCCGTATACCGCCGTGATTGACACTTCTTATATAAGTCAAATTTATCATCCCTCAAGTTGATTGCAAAGGGGATGTCCGGGTCTGGTGAGGCTGAGGCACACATAAACACCACGTCCTCATACTTTCTTCCCGCATCCACATACAGATCATTGCCATCAGAGCGAACTAAGACTTTCATACCACGCCCCAGCTTCTTGACCGTAGTATCCTGGCATGCGACTAGACCTTTAAGCAAATTATTGACATCTTCATTTCCGTACTTTATCTCATTTACATTATGGAAATATATATCGCATCCAAAATCCAAAAGAGGAACGATATCTCTCCATACCAGATATGGATAATATTTTCCTATCTCACGCCCAACAGGATTCATAAAACTATCAATATTGCGGTTTTCCATATCTGGCCAGATCGCTACCCCAAAGGTGAAACGTCTCTCATTTCCACATCCATCCGTATATCCTAATGACTTTGGAGGCATAAAGCCCGTACTTCTTTGCTGGCCTACATGATAGAATTTCTCCTTGTCTACCCATTTCCGGTTAATCATACAAAACGCTTTACCATAAGCCGCTACCACGCAATCATCAAAAGTATAGCTATACGCTAATTTCTTATCATACTTCAAAACAGGTATGCGAACCCGCACGAGATCCGGATCCTTAATAGCCGATAAAGGAATAGCTATATGAATCATTTGCCAATCCAATTTATCGGGTACGCTTAAATCAGGCAAGATAGTCTCTCCATTTTGCTTTTTATCATCCTCTTCATCTTTCAAATGATTCTCTTTCTGTTCTTGGAATTCCATTCTAAGGCAAGCTTGCAACACCAAAAAACAGCAACAACAATAGAAAACACGAAGACAGGACCACAATATTCCTTGATACTTACAATTAGACTTTTTCATAAGACTTACATTAAAAAACGATCAAGACAGCTCCATCCACTGCCTTTGATAAACAACGGCAAGATACAAAAAAAAATGTCAAATGGCAAGAAATGCTTTAAATTAAAGTCTCTTTTTATCGAAACTCCATTCACGAACCGGATCTCCAGCACATAAGGAGCGGCAAGAGTACGGTCCTAAAAATACTGGACATGATGCAAAGCATTTAGAATAACACATATAAATAGATAAATTCAGGCATATTACGCATTGACATTTCAGAACCAAAAACATTCATCACAAAGCATACTATCCCTTCGCAATTTACTAATTTTCTCACACAAAAAAAGAACAAAAAAACCTATTTATAAACATATTTTTAAAGGGAAAAATGTGTTGTATTTGTTAACTATTATCCCGACATTTGCGGGAGTAATAAATAATTTTTTAACTATCACGATCTACATAAAAGAAGAGTGGAACATACATTCCGTTACGATTTGCGTCTATTGTGAATAAAAACACTATTAATATAATGAATTTTCTTTTTGGCAAAAAATGGCGACAAACTGCCGCCTTATATTTTTTTATATTATCACTAATATATTTATATATAGAAGTGCGAAAAGCAGTGCGAAAAAAGATAACCATTTTTGGTCAACTCGATGCGAATCAAATGGTTATCGATGCGAAAAGCAGTGCGAAAAGCGGTGCGAGATTTGAAACAGAAACAAACAACGCCCTTAGGGCATAATACTATCAGCCTATGTCTAAGATATTTAACCCCGACGACCTGCGTAAGCAAGGTTACACACGGTACCCCAAACATTTCCTGAATATCCTTATCCAGAATTACTGCAAGGACAATAAATCCTCGGTGCAAGCAGGCATCATATTCTACCTGTACGGCAAGGTAGCCTATGGCGACTACTCATGCATGCACAACGGAGAGCGATACACCATCAGGAAAGGACAATGCATCGTGAAGATACCCGAGCTGGCGGCATTCTTGGGCTGCTCGGTCTACGCCGTGCGCAAGAGCTTGAACGAGCTAAAGGAGAAGAACGTGATCAGCAAGAAGAGACTCCCCTACGGACTTGCCATAGAGATAACCAATTATACACACTTATTTAGTAATCAACATGAATAACAACTCATTCAAACAAAGTACCGCCTCTCCCGCCATCCTCGCCTTGCCCGAGGAGATGAAGGCGGAGAAAGCCCTGCTTTTCGGGCTGCTGGCCTCGCACAAGAACCTAGCGGAGATCGCCTTCAGGGTGCGCCCGGAGATGTTCACACAACCGGATATCGCCTTGGCGATAGAGGCCTACCTCAACCTACACGAGAAGGGGGAAGGGACGGATATACTCTCCGTGGAGAAAGAGATACGGAGGTTATCGCCCGAGAGGGCCAAGCTGTTGCCAAACCTCTTCACGCTGTCCCGGCAAGACGGCTACTTGGAGGTGGGCGACGAGTACGTAAGGGCGCATTGCCAGCACATCAGGGAGGCTTTCGTGGCCAGGCAGCTGATACTGAAATGCCAGGAGATGACGCACAAGGCGGCTACGGACGACCGGGATACGCGAATGCTCATCGCGGAGCTGGGAGACGTGGCCGACGACCTGGGCGGGCAGCTATCCCTCACCCACGAGATACCGGATATGCCTACCGCCACCGCCGAGGCCATGGCCAGGGTGCGGGAGATACGCGAGCGGGTGTCCAGCGGAGGCACGCCGGGCATCTATACCGGGCTGGGGCAGCTGGACAAGCTGACGGGGGGCTTGCAGGACGGATCGCTGCACGTCTTCGCCGCCCGCCCGGGCATGGGAAAGACCGCCTTCGCCCTCTTCATGGCCGTGAACGCCGCCAAGCAGGGGATGCCGGTTTGCATCTACAGCCTGGAGATGTCGAGGGAACAGCTGCTTTTCAGGATACTGGGGCAGATAGCCCACGTGGAGCCGTCGAAGATCAACAAGGGCACCACTACCGAGGACGAGATGAAGGCGCTGGAGGAGGCGAGCCGACTGCTGGAAAGCCTGCCGATACTTATCAACCAACGCTCGGACATACGGATAGACGAGATATACGCCGACGTAGCCCTGCGCAAGCGGCAGGGGAAGTGCGCGCTGGTCATCATCGACTACCTGCAGCTGATGAACCGGGACGACAAGGGGAAGACACCGAACGAGGCCATCTCCGCGATCCCCCGCAAGACGAAGATAATGGCCATGGACGAGCGGATACCGGTCGTGCTGCTCTGCCAGCTGAACCGCAATTGCGAGACGAGGGGGGCCAACATCAAGTACCAGTTGTCCGACCTGCGCGACTCCGGCTCTATCGAGCAAGACGCCGACACGGTGGCCTTCATCAGCCGCCTAGCCGTGATAAACATACAGGAAGACCCGGAGACGCGCCAGTCCACCCAAGGGAGGGGCACGATACTGCTGGCCAAGAACCGCCACGGCGAGATAGGCCAGGTGCGCTTCATGCACGACGAGGGCATGACCACCTTCTGGGACGATCTCCAGCAAACGCCCCCCGGCAAGCCCCGGAATACCGCCTCCAAGCCTAAAGGAAAGGACCTGTTCGAATGCTGACGGACGATACGCTACGCAAGGTGCGGGAGACCGCCCGCATCGACGAGGTGGCCTCCGCCTACCTCACGCTACACCGCTCGGGGAAAGACCTCGTGGCGCTCTGCCCCTTCCACGACGAGCGGCACCCCTCCTTCCGTGTCTCCCCGGCGAAGAACATCGGCAAGTGCTTCAGCTGCGCCGAGGCGGCGGATTCGATACGCCTCGTACGCCACATGGAGGGATGCGGCTTCGAGGAGGCGGTGCGCCTGCTGGCCCGCAAATACGGCATAGAGGTGGAGGAGACCGCCGGGGCGCGAGACGAGCGGCGAGACGAGCGGGAGGCGTTGCTGCGGGCGAACGAGGCCTTCGCCCACGGCCTCCTGCCCCCGGGCGGCCTCGTGGGGACGACCCGCGCGGAGGAGGACGGCGAGAGGCTGCGGGAGGCCTACCGGAGCTTCGGCGTGGGGCTTTGCCCGCCAGATGTCCCGAAAGCGTTCAGGCCCTTCCTGAACCGGCTTGTCTTCCCGATCCGCACCACCGGCGGACAGGTGGCCGGATTCGCCGGACGAAGGCTTACCCCGGCGGGAAAGGAGAGCAAATACGTCAACTCCCCCGATAGCCCCGCCTACCACAAGGGGCATATCCTCTACGGGCTGCACGAGGCGGTGAAGGCCGTGCGCTCCGAGGGGCGCGTACTGCTTTGCGAGGGCTACAAAGACGTGCTCGCCTATCACGCCGCGGGCATACGGTACGCCGCGGGGCTATGCGGCACGGCGCTCACCGAGGAGCACATACGCATGATACGGAGGCTGACCCAGCGGGTGACGCTCTCCCTCGATCCCGACCCGGCGGGGCGGCTGAACACCGTACGGTGCGCCCATAGACTCCTCGCCGCGGGATGCGCCGTAGACCTGCTCCTCCTGCCCGACGGCATGGACCCGGACGAGGTGTACCGCCAGAAAGGGAGCGACGAGCTGGCACGCCTGGCACAAGACGGTACGCGGGACTACCTCTCCTATCGCGTCCGCCAGGCGGCTTCCCGGCCCCGTACAGACACCGCCGCCATCAGCGGGGTACTGGGGGAGATAAAACTGCTCGCCTCGCCCCTGGCCGTCTACAACAGGCTCGGGGAGCTATCCGGGGCGACCGGCATCCCGGTAGAGGTGCTTCGGCAGGAGACGCGGGCCATCCCGGGCCCGGGAGACGCTCCTTCGCCCGCGCCGGCTAAGGAACCCGCGGGAGACACGCCCGTATTGCCCGGGGAAAGGGCGTTGCTGCGCTTCTGCCTCACGCACCACGACCGGATATTCTACGACACCGACGGGAACAAGATCTCCCTGCCCGCATGGGTGCGCGACGGGCTGACGGACAACGACCTTCCCCTAAAGGACCCCGGACACGCCCGCCTGCTCCACCTCCTGGCCGAGGGCAAGCACCCGGACGGGATAGCGGACGAGGGCCTCTCCGCCCTTATCCTCTCCCTCCGCGCCTCCGCCCCGCCGGACACCGGGCCGATACCGGCGGAGGGGCTTCCCGCCGAGACCTATTCCCGGGTGCTCCTCTACGCCGAGTCGTTCGCCCACCGGGAGATAGCCCACATCCTGGAGTCTCTCCGCACGGCGACGACACCCGACGAGCGGCTCCGCCTGCAAGCCGCGCTGGAGGATCGCTTCGCCCAAAGCGACCAGATCGCCAAGGAGCTGAAAAGCCAAAGTATCATACCGGAGGGAAGATAGGGGACGGACAAAAAAAACACTACTGTGTTTGGCTCCGAACACTACCGTGTTGAGAGACCAACACAGTAGTATTCAACGCCAAACACAGCAGTGTTCAGACAGCAAATACGATTGTCTTTCCTGTTATTTCATGCTATCCAACCAGCGCTTGCCCCACGGGGTATATAACCAACCGAGGAATAATAAAGCGAAGAACAACAAACTGCCCCAAATAAATAATCCTGCGTTCATAATTGTCTTATTTTAAAATATTATTATCAAACATAACTCTTTATTACTTCATGCTATCCAACCAGCGCTTGCCGGAAGGCGTATACGACCAAATAACCAAGCCCACGGAAATGAAGGCTAAAGTTCCCCAAATAAATAATCCTGCGTTCATAATTATCTCATTTTAAGATTCTATTACCAACAGTAGCTAAAACCGCTGAAAGGAAGCCCCCGAAAAGGACCATCCCTATCACCATCGCATTAAACTCATATCCTTGGAAGAATGTCAGCATCCCGCCCAATACCAACGCCGTGAACGTTAGTTTTGACAAATCATAAAAATATTTGCCCACTATCTCACGCTGGTTCTTCGCTCGCTCCCGAGATTCTTTCCTTACTTCCTGTTGACTATTCCAGTTTCCCATACCGTAAATTTTTCATGTTAATCGAATTTTGATAGGGCAAACGTACGGCTATTTTTATGAAAAAACAAGCATTATTTCCCCTAAATTCACCTCTTTACCCCCATTTACCCGACTTTACCCCCGTTGACCCCCATTGACCGGAATCCGGCCGGCGGCATGTAGTATCTTTACAACGTAATCAAATAAACACGAGACATTATGCCAATCAAGTACCGATTAGTCTTACGAAAAGACATGACCAAGGGAGCCACCGCCGGCTCCATGTTGTATTACGCCGTGAACAAGTCCACCGGCACCTGCGATTTCGAGGAGCTGTGCGACCAGATCGCCGACCGCAGCACCGCCTCCCGGGGCGACGTGCACGTCGTGATGGACGGTCTTCTCTACATCCTCAAACAACGTCTCCAGAAAGGGGAGACCGTCCAGCTGGGCGATGTGGGCCACTTCCAGGCCGTGATCGGCAGCAGGGGCACCAAGTTGGAGTCCGATTTCAGCACCTCCCTCATCAAACGCCCCCGCATCGTCTTCCGCCCGAGCATGGCACTAAAAAACACCACGAACCTGATCAAGTTCGAGAAGATCGTGCCCGACACACCCGTAGCGGGAGGAGGAGGTAGCGAGTCCCCAGACGAAATTTAAAAAGTTGACAGTTGACAAGTGACAGTTGACAGTTGCGGCAAGCGGTATTTCACACTCTTAACTCTCAACTGTCCACTGTCAACTCCTAAGGGTTTCCTAGGTGCGAGACGATGCACTCCCGCTGACGGGGCGACAAGATCCGTTGGCGGGGTTGCCATCCGCACTCCACCAGCCGCTCCATCAACTGTCCGCTGACGCGAATCCACCGGGATAGCTTATCCGAGGCTTTTTTCTTCGATAATAAGGGGAAATAACTCATCGCTATATCACAAAAATAATAGGCTCCCACATCGGTATTCCGTTTTTCCATATCGCTGTTATTTTGATTGTTAACTCAAACAAAGATAGCGGTTTAGCACGAGAAAAACAAATCATAAATCAAAAATTATAAATCAAAAATCAACATGAAACAAACCTATATCTCCGCCCACCTGTCCGACGCCCAAGCCGCCGGTACCCGCTTCCACGTAAGCCCCATCGTCATCCTCGCCCAAGCCGCCCTGGAAAGCGGATGGGGCAGCTCCCGCCTGGCCCGCGAGGCCAACAACCATTTCGGCATCACCGGCTACGGGGCGAGCAACGCCTTCTGGCACGGGGGCCGCATCACCGCCCGGTACAAGCGGGGCGAGCTACTTTTCCGGCGCTACGACTCGACACGCAACTCCTACCTCGACTTCGCCCGCCTACTCGTCTGCTCCTATCCCCGGGCCGCCGCCATGAGCCGCTTCCCCTCCGACTACGCCAAGGAGATCGCCTACAGCCCCTACCTGAGCGAGCAGAACGGAGACAACCGGGAGCGATACCGGGAGACACTGGTACAGCTCTGCCACGAGATCGAACCGATTTACTCATCCCTAAATAACAACTGAAATGAACAAGATACGACAAATACTGGATCTGATCCGCAGCCTGCTGGACTTCTTGCTAAGCCTACGATCTCACACGTCTAAAAAACAACCGCCCCATGACAACACGACCGACACCCCCCCGGAGCGACCCACGCCCCCCTTTCCCCCACTTCCGCCTGCTCGCCCTAGCGAGCCTCTTCCTCCTGGCCACGCTCTCCCTCCTGCTACACATGCAGGAGGCGGCGCTGGCGGCCATCGGCGCGATACTCTCGCTCTCCTCCCCCCCTCGCCCGACCCCCTGAACCTCCTGGGCTGGGGGCTGATCGCGTCGGCGGCGCTAAGCAGCCTAGGGAAAACATATGGCCTATTCTTTTAATGAGCCTAAAAAGGCTCATTAAAAGAGAATATATAGAAAAGATTCTAAGACTTAAAAATGAACACTATGCGAGCAAATCCTAAGGTAAACACCACACATGCCCATGAAGGAGAGTTGTGGATTTAAGGTTTATCAGATATTAAATATTATATCTCAATATTTCTTTTGAGCAAATATTCTGAAATTCTATATATCCTAAGCATTTTAAACAAATACGATCTGAGATAGTCAATAGAGATACAGACGGCTAATATCACAAAAGGCACACACATAGCCAACAGCAAATAGACAGGAGAACCCCAATACTTTGCTGGAGATATAATATCTCTCCACAACAAAGTCCTAACATATGCATTATCGTGTATTAGATATACTCCAAAGATATTTGGCGCTACCTTTGTCAAGCCACCAATCAACTTTCTATTGTTAATATTTTTTGATTTAACATATATAAAAACAGCTATAGAAGAGAACATTGTAAGGGCATTATTACTAACAGAAAAGCCACTACTTATAACATTATGCTGATCTTTAAGCGATATCAATACACCTCCAATTGCCTGCACCATTACCAATACAAACGAGACAAGGCCCATCCATCGACTAATATGTGATGAGATATCATACTTTCTTATATATGCCGCTATTAAAAACAGATAGACAAATAACAACAGCGAATAGCTACCTCTACCATTGGTATATGCAATACCCAAGGGGAAGAACTGTATAATAGAGCAGGTTAAAAAGAACATAACCACAAGTAATACCTCAAAACTCTTTTTGGGTAATGACATAGAGAGTTTAGCCAGAAAAGGAGCAAGTACTAATAGTCCTACATATTTTGTCACAAACCAATATTGTGTGGTGACAATAGGCAATGCGGATTTAACAAGATCAATAATCGTTACATCTGATGTAGTAAAGAAAAATATCGTAGCTAACCCCACTGAGTAAAAGAGAGTCTGCAGCCATATATCTAGCAATTTATCAAATCGCAGTATCGAACTAGCGCATAAAAAGTAGCCAGAGATTAACACAAAGCTATCTACGCCCAACGAGCCAACAGTAGTTAGCAACGAGTATAGCAGAGAGTTAAGAATATATCCATTTGAAAAAGTCACATCATTTATATAATCCGTACTCAGCCTCCAACTCGTACCCCAACCTGTAAAATGCCATAAGATAATCTGCGACATTGCCAAAATACGCAAGAGCTCAAAGTTTATTTTTTTCCCCTTGTCCGATTTTCCATATAGAGTTATTTATAGAATTGCGGCGAATATAATAATATATTGTTAAAAAACCACAATCCTATTCAAATTTTCCTCAACAAAAATCTCATGAAAGGAAAGGGCACAAGCTGTAATGAGATGTACGGGACACAATGACTACAAAACAATGAACCCCTATATGGTATTGATGATGTTAGGGGAAATGCCATGAATAATTTTAATCAATTATGAGATTTTAGTTATCTTTGCCTTATCATTCAATTAAAAATAGAAATGGAAAGTACCAACCACCCCATAGAAAGAAAAGACCTTGAAGCCCTTATCCATGCAATAGGCTTTAAAATAGGACATGCACAAGTGAAATTGATTGTCGCGGCCAATACACAAATGCTGTTCCACTATTGGAAGTTGGGAAACTTCATCCTATACCACCAGAAAAGACTAGGATGGGGTGGCAAAGTCACAAGCCAAATATCAAAGGCTATAAATATACACTATCCCGAAAAGAAAGGATATTCAGCGAGAGACCTCGCCTATATGTGTCAGTTTGCCCGAACATTCTCTGTCAATCATCACAGATACAAAAGAAATGACAAAAACAAATAAGAACTTGCATATTGAGACCCTCCGGGGAATCGCCATCCTTCTAGTGGTGATAGGCCATGTGATAGGCTCTACCCCTGAGGGTGGGATGAGGATAGACTTCCCCTCGCCTTGGCGTTACCTGTATTTGTGGATCGATTATATCCAGATGCCGCTGTTCACGGCGATAGCCGGATGGGTATACGCGCTCAAGCCTATCGAGGCGAGCTTCTCCGGCAAGTTCATGACGAGAAAGGCATGCCGCTTGCTTGTACCAATGGCTGTGGCCGCCACGCTCTATTTCTTGATCCAGTACATAACGCCGGGTACCAACCAGAAAGGAAACCTAGAGGATATCTGGAAGATATACGTATTCCCATACACGATTTATTGGTATCTGCCATCCCTGTTCTTAATGTTCGCTGCCATCCATATGATAGATACCAATAGATGGATGGATAAACTTAGCGGTTGGGCCACTTGCCTGGTATGCGCCTTTGCCGGCCTAGTGGCGCAAAAGGTATCCTTGAGCGACGGACAGGTCCCCAATCTATTCAGTTTCATGGGAGCGATGGCCCAGTTTCCCTATTTCGTAGCCGGAGTCGGGATCAACAGATTCTCCAAGCAAATAATCACCCGTAAAATAAAAATCACCTTATCCTTGCTCGCGATAGTGGGAGTCTTATCGCTGCAACTCGAATGGTTTTACCCGGCGGTATCAAAAGATATCCTCTACAGCCTCACACGACCTTTATGGGTCATAGCTACCCTAGCCTTACTACTAAACCAAAGTTACTCCAGCCGCCTATTCACGTGGATAGGAAGCTACGCTTATATCATCTACCTATATCACGGTTTCGGTACTTCCGGAAGCCGGATTATATTGAACCGGCTCGGAGTAAGCTCAGAGATCCTCATAT